>CANGVU010000001.1 GCA_947457325.1 Flavobacteriales bacterium
AACTTCGCTACCGAAATCGGAAAAGGCAACCTGGAAGCTTCATTTGAACCCCTATCCAAAGATGACGAAATGGGTAAGGCTTTGTTGCGAATGAAAGACGATCTCTCCTTTTACCGTCACCGAATGGAAGAAAAAGTTGCCGAACAAACGCAAGAAATTACCCAACAAAAAAATACAGCGGAAGAACAAAAGGAACAAATTCAATTGCTGTATGCTGATTTGAAATCAAGTATTTCATATGCCAAGCGATTACAAGATTCTATACTACCGGACACCGCATCGATTCAAAAAATATTCCCTGAACATTTCATTCTCTATTTACCGAAAGATGTAGTTTCTGGCGATTTTTATTGGTTTCAGCAACAGGGAAACAAAAAGTTATTTGCTGCTGCGGACTGCACAGGACATGGTGTACCCGGAGCTTTCATGAGTCTCATTGCACACAATGCATTGAACCATGTCACCAAGGTTTACACCAAGCCTGGACAAATTTTGAATCAGGTAAACAGAATTGCAACTTCTGCGTTCAATACCAACAATGAGAATCAGATCAAGGATGGGATGGACATTGCGCTATGCTCTGTGGATTATGACAACATGGTATTGGAATTTTCAGGAGCACAAAATGATGCCGTGATTATTAGAAATGGGGAATTGATCGAAATAAAAGGAGATAAAAAAAGCATTGGCAACGATGCCAATACCCACAACGTGTTTTCCACACAGGTCAATACCATTCAAAAAAACGACATGGTGTTTGTATTCAGCGATGGCTATGCGGATCAGTTTGGTGGAGCCATGCAGAAAAAATTCATGCGCAAAACGCTTAAAGAATTATTGATTTCTATAGCAACTGAAACACATCTCAATCAAAGGGAAAAATTGCTTGAAGCTTTTCATCAATGGAAAGGAGAGAATGAGCAAACCGATGATGTCTTGATCATAGGTGTACGCATTTGATTACAACCAATCTTCTGGAATCTCACACACTGGGATGGGGATCATTTTGTGTTGATTGTTGTTGTGCAAACGCATATAAATGGTCAATACCTCTTGCTGTCTTTGCAAAAGAGCATTCCAAAGAAAATACTCCGGCTTTATCCATTTGTTATCATTCTTTGATCCATGTTTGGACAACCAGTCCATGGCCCATTCCAATTCTGGATAGGTAGCCCCGATTTGATCTTCATCTGAGCGATCATCCTGCCAAAGCCCATCTGTTGGTGGTGCAACCAATATATCATGTTGAACACCCAAATGAGCGGCCAATTCTCTTACTTGTGTTTTGGTCAAATCAGCAATCGGAGAAATGTCCACCCCTCCATCACCGTATTTGGTATAAAAGCCAACGCCAAAATCTTCCACTTTGTTTCCTGTACCGGCCACCAATGAACGATGGATTCCTGCATAGTAATACAAGGTTGTCATCCGCAAACGTGCTCGGGTATTGGCAAGGGCCAAATGTTGCAACTGCCCATCTTCTATTCTTGACCAAGGGCTTACCATTGTCTCAAATGCCTCTGTCAATGGGACTGTGATTCCTTTGCAATTCTGAAAACGAGATTCCAACTGCGCCATGTGATTCAATGCGCGAGAAACTTGATTAGCCGGTTGATGTATCGGCAACTCTATACACAGGGTAGGTGCACCCGTCATGCAGCACAATGTAGAGGTCAAAGCGGAATCTATTCCGCCGCTAACACCCACTACAAAACCAATCTGACCAGAAGATTTCAAATAATCTTGAAGCCAACAAACAATGTGTTGGGCAATCTTATCATTTTGCATTAAAAGATAATCCCAATATTCAATTGCACCTGACTCATCAATACCTTCTTCTCTACTAAAACAGGCGACTTGCCATCATTGTTGAATGCCACAGCTCCTTCTTTGTACTTTAACACTTTGTCACCATTCTTGTACATGCTTAATATCCCTCCGTTGTAGGTAATTCCGTAGGACAAAAAAGTGGAACCGGAAATGGGGTACTCAGCGCCTGCGGCAATGATCATGCTAGCGCGTATAGGGTTTAGCTCAGATTGGATGTCCAATTTATCGTCTTCTGGATAGTCTTTATCGAATCTTTGAAATGCATCCGTAGAAGTTGGCTGATTGTAATCGTCTCTCAACTTTTCGTCAGCATAGCCAGAAAAAAGATAACCAATACCAACACCAAATTGACCCCAATAAACCATCTTACCAATCATGGCCGTGCGCAACTTCAACGTTAGTGGCACCTCAATATACTTCACTTTCTTATAGTCTCTCTTGACATACTGAATGGTTGGTGTTGAACCAGACTCTGAATGCAAACGAGTATACTCTGCATGACCACCAAATTCTACCATGTTCAATCCAAAACCCAAGGCGTAATTCTCCGAAAACATGCGGTCGAATATCAACCCATACCCTAAACGTATTGGACGACCATTGGTTGAAATATCACCAACATCCGTTTTCATAAATCCCATTGCGGGTGATAACTTAACGCCAATCTTAAATGATTTGCCCTGGGCAGCGACAACACTTGTCATGGCCACACCCAATAGTAAGAAAATGATTTTTTTCATCATTAATGTATTTTAGTTAATCTTGCACAGTTGTTTGCTCAAATCTAATGATGAAATTTCTGATTCACCAATGTTTTTTTTACACACTTCTTTTAACCCTGTTTTCGGGTTGTGGGGGTTGTGAAAGTCAAAAAAAAGATCCCAGAGAGGATCAAATTCAAGACCATTTGGTGATTACTCCTATAAAATCTTATCGTTTAGATGAATTTATTTTTAGCAATGCGGATCAGCCTAACTTCAGAAAAAAAATAGAAGTATTGCCCCAAGTAATTACCAATGCCTACTTGGAACAAATTATGGGAATGGGAAATGCCAGTGATTCCAGCACATGGAATACGCTCCAGCGATTTGCACAATTCAAAGACATGCGCGATCTGCAAAAAGCTTCTATAGAAACGCACAGTCCTGAAAAAATTCAAAACTATGAAACACAGCTGGCAGAATCATTTGGCCGCTTAAAGGCGCTATTACCAAGAGAGGAAAACCCCAATATCATTTGGATGAACGCTGGCTTAGCTGCGGCTTCATTTGCTATAAAAAACAACTTATTCATAGGATTGGATTACTACATATACCCGCACCCCTTGGTAAAAGAGTTTCCACCTGAGCGATTCCCGAACTACAAACGAATCAACATGGACTCTAGATATTTGTGCTCCAACGCACTTTTCAACTGGTTGTCTTTTCGCTACGATTATTATGACTCCATTCCACCAGAAAAAAATGACTTCTTAAGTTCCATGATCTATTCTGGAAAAATCATGTATGCTTTGGGTGTGATTCAACCTGAAACTGCAGACTCCACGCACCTGATGTGGACTGAAAAAGAATGGGATTGGGCCAAAGAAAATGAACTGAACATTTGGAAGGAAATAGCCCAGCAAAATGTCCTATTTGGAACGCGTAAAGAAGAAATTGCCAAATGGTTCAATGAAGCTCCTTTTACAAATGCCGGAAACCTTCCGGCCAATGCTAGTCCGCAATTGGGATTGTGGATGGGATGGAAAATTGTTTCCGCCTACATGGTTAAAAATCCCAATGTAACTTTGGAGCAGTTGTGGAAAGAAAGAAACAATCAAAAAATACTCAGCGCTTACAAACCTGAACTTTAAAAAATGAGCCAATCAGCCATCAACATACAAATTGAATTAGATAACAACAAGGTAGCAGAGAAAATTCAATGGGAAGCTACTGATGCAGGAGAACAGCGAGAGGCCAAGGCCATGATTTTGGGATTCTGGGACAAGCATGAAAAGAATACCATGCGCATTGATCTTTGGACCAAAGAAATGACTGTAGATGAGATGAAATTCTTTGTTCATCAGACTCTGCTCACCTTGTCAGATAGTTTTGAGAGATCTACAGGTGATACACGCATGGCTGCTACCATGAAGGATTTTTGTGAATACTACGCTGAGAAAATGAACCTCAATCCTGGGGTTTAAGGTTGCTTGACAAAAAAATACTCCTCTACCGTGGGCTCCTCGTTCATGTCCACTCCTTCAAGACGAATAAAAACCGTATCATTGGACAAGCGATACTGAATCACTTGCGGAAAATCATGTCTTGGATTAACCGCCCTCATTTGAGACTCTGACATCTCCTCAATCTTAAAGGAAGTAGGATACTTAGCGCCTATAGGATGTGCTACATAATAGTCGCCGCTATCCGTGTGCAACACGTTCAATTTTTCCGTAACAACACGCTCCCCGTCTTCAATCCACTCTCCTTTACCTTCGAAACCCTTTGCTGTCCTTTTCCAAGTTTCGCAAACCTCAGCTTCACCCGAAGAAGGGCCACACCAACAACCTTCTAGGTTTTCAAAAAAAACCTCTGGTGTTGTGCAGGAAGACAACATTATAAAAAAAACAACTCCGATATTTCTCATTGGATGAAACAAATGATTACCCATTTTTCAGGAATAGATTCAAAATAGTAAAGTGACTCACCCCATTTATCTTTGGCTTTCAAGGTTTGCCCATCCAAATAATACAAGGGCTCGCCCCATCTGTCTTTTTGTTTGATGGTAAGCCCATCAAAAAAATAAAGCGGCTCACCCCATTTGTCTTTTTGTTTCACTGTAATCCCATCAAAATAAAATCGAGATTCTCCCCACTTGTCTTTTACTTTTATTGAGGAACCATCCCAAAAAAATATGGGTTGTCCCCATTTGTCTTTGGTTTTAAGAACGGCTCCATCTACAAAAACAACTTCATCCCCCCATTTGTCTTTTGAATGAACGGTTTGAGAAATTGCACTTTTTACAATAAGTAAAAGTGAAAGGAGTAAAATCTGAAAAAAAATTCTATATTGCATCACTTAACCGTTTAACAAGCAAGGTAATGAATTCACAACAAAAAAAGGCGTTCTCCGCATTGATCTTGGTATTTTTCTTTTGGGGCTTTGTAGCCGCAGGGAATGATATTTTGATTCCTGTATTTAAAAAGGTATTGGACTTGGATCAAATTCAATCTCAGATGGTTTCATTTGCATTCTATGTTGCCTACACGGTAGGATCCATTGCCTACATTATCATATCCAAGCTCCGTAAAAAAGACATTTTGGAATCCATAGGATACCGCAAAGGATTGGCGCTGGGATTGGCTATTAGTGCACTAGGAACGGGGTTATTTTATCCAGCTGCACAATACTATGTGAAAGCAGAACAAGAATACCAAGCCAAATTAACGGACTATTATTTTCGCATGAACATGATGGCGCAAGGTCAACTCACGGCAGAATATGCAGAGGCTAACGCCATGACAGAAGACCTTGCTAAAGCGGAATTCAAATCAGATAAAAACGTAACCTTTGTGATTTTCATAACTGGATTGTTTATCGTTGGAATTGGATTTTCATTGCAGCAGACAGTTGCCAATCCACTGGCCATTATCCTGGGGAATCCGGATCAAGGCAGTCAACGACTCAGCTTGGCAGGAGGAATCAACAACATTGGAACCACCATCGGCCCACTCATTGTCGCATTTGCGATTTTTGGTAAAGTAGGAAGCCAGACAGCCATGGATGTCAACGCTGTGAAATTTCCCTATTTGGTTCTCGGTTTGGCCTTTTTATTGGCCGCTTACTTCTTCTTGAAAAGTTCTATACCAGATCAGCTTGAACAAAAAGAAGTTGACATAAAAGATAACAAGAGCGTTTTTCGTTTTCCGCAATTGTGGCTGGGAATGATTGCCATCTTTGTCTACGTTGGAGTAGAAGTTTCCACCGCTTCCAACCTTCCAGAATTCATGAAGCAAAAATTGCAAATCAGTGAGGAGCACATTGCCCCATATGTTTCTTTGTTTTGGGCCAGCTTGATGATAGGCAGATGGACCTCTGCCGGACTGGTTTTTGCCAAAGACAACATGCAAAAAATGTTGTTCCGCATTGGGCTTCCATACGCTGCATTTGGTATTTTTCTTTTGGTAAATGCCATCGCCGGTCATGAACTGACCATTTTCTATCCATATGCAGGCATCATCCTTATTTTAATCGTGGGTGATTTTCTTAGCCAAGGAAACCCATCACGCCAATTGTTGATCTACTCATTGCTGGGCATTGGTTCATTGTTAATCGGTATCTATGGAACGGGCATGATTAGTGCATACGCATTCATCAGTGTTGGTTTATTCTGCAGCACACTTTGGCCGTGCATTTATACGCTTGCCATTTCAGGATTGGGACATCAGACCAACCAAGGTTCAGGCTACTTGATTATGATGATCATGGGTGGAGGATTCATCAGCGTTACCCAGGGTGCTTTGGCAGAGATGCCAGCCATTGGCATTCAAGCTTCTTACTGGGTTGGTGTAGCCTGTTTTGCTTACCTTGCTTTCTACGGGTTTAAAGTGGCTCAAATCCTTAAAAAACAAGGTGTCGTATTGACGGCGGTTGAGGGCGGTGGGCATTAAGCGTTAAATACTGCAAAAGCCTCCCTCAAGACAATAGGATTTAGCAATTTTAGACATTGTTTGGTATTGGGTATGCCCTATTTTTGGAGCATAATCCTTAAACAATGAAAAAAAGAATTTTACTTTTCTTGACCGCTGCATTCATCGGTCAGTTGGGGATGGCACAACAGATTAAATTTTCAGAGTACAATCTGAAAAATGGATTGCACGTCATCTTGCATGAAGATCACAGCACCCCAATTGTCGCCGTCACCGTTTTGTATCACGTTGGTTCCAAAAATGAGCAAGTTGGTCGCACCGGAATGGCTCACTTCTTTGAGCATTTATTGTTTGAAGGGTCAGACAATATCGGTCGTGGAGAATACGCCAAATATGTTGAAAATGCCGGAGGTGGTTTAAATGCCAACACTTCACAGGACCGTACTTTTTACTATGACCTTCTTCCAAGTAACCAATTGGAATTGGGATTGTGGTTGGAGAGTGAGCGCATGATGCACGCCAAAGTAGAAAAAGAAGGAATTGAGACACAACGCGAAGTTGTTAAAGAAGAAAAGCGTCAGCGTTATGACAATCAACCATACGGAAATCTTTTTCCAGAAACATTGAAGCGCGCGTACAAAAACAACACTTACGCTTGGGCACCCATCGGAAGTTTAGATGATTTGAATGCGGCAAAAGATCAGGACTTTGTGGATTTCTATCACACCTACTACGTCCCCAACAATGCCGTATTGAGCATCGCTGGTGATTTTAATCCTGAGCAAATCAAAAAATTAATCGACAGTTACTTTGGAGAAATACCAAGAGGCAAGGACATCGTTCGTCCTACTTTCAAAGAGGAACCCAAAGGTGAAGTTCGTGATGTCATCAAAGTAAAAGATCAATTGCCTTTGTTGGTTCAAGCTTACCGCATTCCTGCACAAGGAACCAATGAGTTTTACGCTGTTGACATGTTGAACACTTTGCTTTCTAATGGAGAAAGTTCTCGTTTGAACAAAAGCATTGTAGACGAGCAAGAATTGGCCATGTATTGCGGAGCCTTCACATTCAACCTTGAAGATCCAGGATTGACTTTGGCTTTTGCCATGGCCAACATGGGCGTTGAAACCAACAACCTAGAAACAGCCATCAATGCTGAAGTGGACAAATTAAAAACCACACCCATTACAGACGGGGAATACCAGAAATTAAGAAATCAAATTGAAAGCGATTTCATTTCCAGAAATTCTAGCATGGCTGGTATTGCCGAAAGCTTGGCCAATTATTACACTTACTATGGTGAAACCAATTTGATCAATACAGAAATTGATCGCTACATGAAAGTAACCAAAGAAGACATGATGAAAGCAGCTCAGAAATATTACACTCCTGAAAACAGGGTGACCATTTACTTTGAGCACGATCCAAGTCTTTTAAAACAATAATCTTCAAGTTGATTCATTCATGAAAAAATATATAGTATCCATTTTCGCACTGATGATAGCAGTGTCGGGAATGACTCAAAAAGTTGACCGCAGCAAAGCTCCTGCGGCAGGACCAGCGCCAAAAATTCAGATTGGTTCTTACCAAACCTTCACATTGGAAAATGGCTTAAAAGTCATCGTTGTTGAAAATCACAAATTGCCCAATGTTTCCTACTCTTTGCAATTGGAAATTGACCCCATCAAAGAAGGAGACAAAGCGGGTTATGTTTCTTTCGCCGGGGACATGATGTCCAAAGGAACAACCAGCCGATCAAAGGATGAAATCACTTCATCCATTGACTTCATCGGCGCACAATTTTCAAGTGGATCGGATGGGATTTATGGCGCTTGCTTGACCAAGCACAGCGAAAAAATGTTGGAGATTTTCTCTGACGTCTTGTTGAATCCTTCTTTCCCAGAAACTGAATTGGAGAAGTTCAAGAAAAAGACCATCAGCGGATTGATTTCTGAAAAAACAGATCCCAATTCCATTTCTTCTAAAATTGGCAACATGGTTACCTATGGTAAAAACCATCCATATGGTGAGCAAATGACAGAAGAGACTGTTAAGAACATTGGACGTGAAGACATTGTCAATTATTACAACAGCTATTTCAAACCCAATGTAGCTTATTTGATCATCGTTGGAGACATAACCATGGAAACGGCCAAAGTGCAAGCCAATAAATATTTTGCATCTTGGACAAGAGGTGATGTGCCCAAAATGAAATTCCGCGCACCCAAGTTACCAGGCGGAAACGAAGTTGTTTTTGTTCCTATGCCAGGGGCCGTGCAGTCTGTCATCAATATCACTTACCCCATAGATTTGGTACCAACCACACAAGACGCTTTAGTGGCTTCAGTATTGAACAACATTTTAGGAGGAAGCGGATTTCAAACCCGTTTGATGCAAAACTTGAGAGAGGACAAAGCATACACTTACGGAGCCTACTCTGATATAGCAGCTGATGATTATGTAGGGAACTTTAATGCGGGTGCCAGCGTCAGAAACGAAGTAACTGACAGCTCCATTACCCAATTCATGTTTGAAATTTCAAGATTGACCACGGAGGCTGTGGATGATAAGACCCTTCAAATCGTCAAAAACATCATGACCGGTCAGTTTGCCCGTTCATTGGAAAGGCCACAAACCGTAGCACGTTTTGCCAAGAACATCGACAAGTATGGTTTGCCAAAGAATTTTTATGAGACCTATTTGGAACGCTTGAATGCTGTTACTTCCCAGGACATCTTAACGTTGGCCAAGCGAGTATTAATGCCTAACAACGCCTACATAACAGTCGTCGGAAACAAAGAAATCGAAAGTAAAATCACTGCTTTTGATGCCGACGGAAAAATCTTAAAGTTCAACCCAGACGGAAGTGTATTTGTAGACATGCGTCCAGCTCCTGCTGATGTAACTGCGCAAGTTGTTTTCAATAACTACATCCAAGCTACGGGTGGAAAAGAAAAAATCGCCAAAATCAAATCCTTTGAGCAAAAAGGAAAGTTTGATGTAGGCATGGCCAAGTTGGACATGCAAAGCATTTGTATTGCAAACACAGCAATGCGCTTGGTGGTATCCATGAATGGCAATGCCATGATGACACAAACATGGGATGGTACCAAAATGCAAATCTCTCAAATGGGACAAAGCATGGAAGCCGGCGAGGCAGAAATCCTTCAAGCCAAAATCCAAAGCGATTTATTGGCAGAATTGCATTATGCTGACTTTGGCATTCAGTCACAATTAAAAGGAATCGAAGTGGTAAATGGCGCAGATATGTATGTTATCGAAAATACATACAGCAACGGAATGGTAACCACTGATTACTTCGATGTTCAATCTGGACTTCGCATGAAAACCATCACCGTTCAGAAAGTAGGTGAAACAACACAGACATCAGAAACCACAGTTGTTTCTTATGGCACAACTGCAGATGGTGTTAAGTATCCCAATGTGGTAAAACAAAACGCAGGTGGACAGCTAGTAGAAATAACCATCAGCGAATTCAACGTGAACCCAAAGGTGAAGAAAAAAGATTTCAAGATTTAAGGTATTCCCAATTGGGGTGTCAATAAAAAAGGTCGGACGTACGTTCCGACCTTTTTTTTCGTTTTACCTTCACATCATGAGTACAAATCAAGCCTTGGTTCAAATTATCAATGGAAGTGTATACCACGATAAGATTCCTGTATTGTCCCAATTGAATTTTCAAATGCATCCAGGTGAGTTTGTTTATTTGATAGGAAAAAGTGGAAGTGGTAAAAGCAGCTTCATGAAAACTTTGTACGCAGATCATGACATTCAAGCTGATGACGCTCACTGTTGCGGATACAACTTAAAAACCATCAAGCCAAAGGACATTCCCTTTCTAAGAAGAAAAATTGGAATTGTATTTCAAGAGTTTGAGTTATTGCACGACAGAACTGTTAACGAGAATTTAGAGTTTGTTCTTCAAGCAACGGGATGGAAGGATGCCAATGCCATCAGAAGCCGCATTGAATCCTCATTGGATAGTGTAGGGCTCAACAACAAAGGCTTGCAAAAACCACATCAATTGAGCGGTGGTGAAAGACAACGTGTTGCCATTGCTCGGGCTTTGCTCAATACCCCTCTGCTCATCATTGCGGATGAACCTACTGGTAACTTGGATCCGCAAATGAGTTTGGAAATTACCGAGCTGCTCTATCAAATTTCACTATCAGGAACAGCTGTGCTCATGGCCTCACATGACTATGTTGCCATGCAGCAATTCAAAGGAAAGGTCTGGGTTTGTGAAGAAGGAAAAATACAAACGGCATCCCAACAGGCATGACTTGGGTAACCGTTGTTATTCCATGTTACAACGCAGGGGAGGACCTCAAAAAGGCCATTCTGTCTGTCTTGCACCAATCCCATCCAAAAATAGAGCTCATCATACAAGATGCTGAAAGCTCAGATCCAATAACCATTTCAATTCTTCAAGAATTCAAAGACCAATGTCACATCGTTGTAGAAAAAGACAACGGGATATTTGACGCCTTCCAAAAAGGGATTGAAAAAGGCAAAGGAGATTGGATATACCTGATGGGTGCGGATGACCAATTGGCATCAGAGCATGTCATTCAACGACTGGTACAATATGAATTTGGCAATCAATATGACCTCATCCTCGGGACTGTGGAAAACACTCATTCCGTCAGCCAATGGATTCCAAAAACATTTGTTAGTCATTTGAGTTGGAAAATGTATTGGAGAAACACCATACACCAACAAGGGTGTATTTACCGCAAAAGCATTTTTACACGTCATCCATTCCGTGCACAGTTTAAAATTCTAGGAGATTACCATCTTCACCTTCAATTGTATTTGGCAAAATGCAAGGCATTAACGACATCACTAACCTTTGCAGTATGCAAAGCGGACGGACTCTCGAAAAAATTCACATGGCCATTGTACCAAGAAGAGATTAAAATCAAATTGCGTTTGTTGCCTTTTCCTTTGAACATTCTCACCGCTTTTGCAGCAATGGCCAAATTCGGATTAAAAAAAATAATCCCGCGTGCTATTCAACAATAGTGTCCAAAAGTTTCCATTCCTTCATGGCATTGTTGTCCATGAAAAATGACTTTCGGGCAGCGCTAAAGGCTGCAGAAGTGGATGGTATTTCCCCTAAGCAATTGACAATAGAGGAAGACAAGACGTTAGATTCTAAAGATGGAATAATCCAACCCATTGGATACTTGTCCAAAATAACTTTGACCTCGGGATTCCCTAAGGTTACAAAGGGCAAACCCATTCGAGCGTAATCAAATATTTTATTGGGTAATGCCCATTTAAAACTCTCACTCACCGGCTTCTCCAAAGCAATACCGAGGTCAGCGTGCTGAAGCAAACCCAAAATATTTGGGTAATTCATCGCTCCTAAAAAGACAATCTTTTCTTCCAAACACAACATTTTAACTTTGTCTTTTAGCACCACTTCATGCTCACCATAACCCACCAAAACCAATATAACATTCTGAAGCAATGGCATGGCACCTATCAATTCATCCAATCCTCTGTGCGGATTAAAAACGCCATGATAGAAAAGAACCTGCTTCCCTTTCCAAGAGTCAGGCTTATCCGTTGAAACAGAATCTACAGATAAATCCGGCAAATTCCGAATCACTTGAAAGGGCTGCGGATATTTGTCTCGATAAAATTCTTGAATACCCTTAGAAACTGTGAAGCAATGATCCACATATGGTAAACATACTCTTTCTATGGTTAACCAAAGCTTTCGTTTAAATGGGTTTCCTATCAAGCCAACTGATTCCGTGAAGCACTCATGCGCATCATAAACAACCTGCCATCTCTTCCATCTCTTCAAACTTATAGCCGGCCAAAGGGTGTCCAAATCATTGCACCACACAAAGTCAGTTCGTTGAAAAAAAAGATAGAAAAACAAACGGAGTTGAATCCATGCGTAAAACAAAACACCTTGTCTAAATGGATTTGAAAACCGATGATGGTTGTATGGAAATACAACATGCCCACTGCCGATTTTTGTGAAGCCCACTAAATTGACTTCATACCCTTTTTCTTTCCACCATGTGCAAGTCTTGGCCACTCTTTGATCGTAGCTCAAATCATTACTGACCAAGACAATTATTCTCTTCACATTGATTCTTTGATCTTCTTAAATACTTGTTTGGTGTAGCGTGGGAAATCCGCATTCATCAACCATCCGAAATAACCAGGTTCCTGAAGAAAAACCTGAGTAACCAGCACTCCCTTGTGTTTACCAAAATTAAAAACAGGCATGTCGTCTTCATTGTATACCACATGACCCACAAGATCCGCCTTGCGTCTTCTTTCGCTCATTTTGTGCAGCATTTCCATATCGTTCTGGACTGGAAACACATTTGGGTCTCCACCAGGAACAGCCACTCCTTGGTACTTTACAATCATTGCATTTAATACATCAGCAGTAGCCACAACATCAGGCATGGCTTCATGCGCATCTTCCAATTCTCGGCTGCAATAAAAACGCAATGCAGCAGACAAGTTGCGCGGCTCCATCATGTGAAACAACACTTGAACATCCACCAAATTTCTTCCCTCAATACTAAAATCTACACCAGCGCGCAAAAACTCTTCTGCTAACAATGGCAAATCAAACTTATTGGAATTGAATCCCGCCAAATCGCAATCCATGAGAAACTGAAACAGCTTGGAAGAGTAATCTGAGAATGTAGGGGCATCAATTACATCACCATCATAAATACCGTGAATGATGGAAGACTCGAGAGTGATAGGCATTTCTGGATTGAACAATAGCCTCCCTTTGCCTTCCGCAGGGAGATAATGGACTTGTCCATTGGGCATAATCTTCACGACAGCAATCTCCACAATCCTGTCCTTCCCTACATCAACGCCTGTTGTCTCGAGGTCAAAAAAAGCCAATGGCTTTTTTAAATTAAATTGATACTTCATATTAAAAAAACAACCCCCTATTCGGGGGTCGCCAATTTGATTTCTTATTTTTTTATCCTTCTGCTGAAAGTTCAACATACTGATAACGCTCATAAACATCCTTATTCTCTTTGGCGTCATTCTCGTATTCCTTTCCGTTTACACCAGAATCTATCTTCCTGAACTTATAATGAATGCCTTCCTCATAACCCATGCGCTGCAATTCCTTGCGGATCACGATCATGGCATCATCTGCTCTTTGCTGCGACAACTCTTCATTGGATTTTTTGTTGGATCGGGGAACTTTTGATGAACTTGCATAAACATCAATTTCAGATATTCCACGCTTTTCAATCAACACCGCCACCTCTTCAACAAACAATCCCATATCCTCCAACTTCACTCGGAATACACCGTAAGTAAAATAATATTTTGTGGGGCTGATTTTCTCTGTTTCACCGGCAGGTTTTTCCTTTACTGGTTTTGTCTTTTTGCCAAACTTCATATTGGCCAAATCCGCCTTCTCTTTGGCTGCCAGTTCATCCGCCTTGGCTTTTTCTTTCGCAGCTTTTTCTTTTTCTTTCTCCGCTTTCTTATCTGCCTTGGCATCTTTCTTTGACTTATCGGCAGTCAAGTCTGCCTTTGGAGGAGGCCTTTTAACTATTGGAAGAATATAAGTTTCATGTTCTATGGACATCACAGACTCATCACAAACAGCTTCCACGCCATATTCGTTCAACACAATTTTTTCCAACATTACCTGCACATTATACTCTGCGCATGGAGGTAGTTTTAGCTCATATGAACCAGTATTGGCATCCACTGAGGCCTCTACCTTTAAATCTTCATCTTTGGCTTTAGCCAATAACTTCAACCCTGCAGGAATTGATTTTGACAAAGAAATCAAATTGCCTTTTAAAACAACTGGAGCCTCGTTTGGATCGCGTGCTAGAGTAACCTCATAAATATCCTGTAGTCCTGAACCTCCTATCTTGGAGGATGTAATGAATCCTTTGCGAGAAATGGGGACTGCTTGGAAGTAGTAATCATCGTCGGTTGTAGACAATGGATAACCCACATTAACTGTATTCCCTATATTTCCTTTGGCGTCAATTTTAGAAGAGAAAACATCAAATCCACCCATGGTGTTGTGACCTTCTGAAGAAAAATAGAGTATTTTTCCATTTCCTCCAATTGACGGTGATACTTCACTGTATTTTGTATTCACCAACTCACCCAAATTCTCCGCTTCTCCCCACTCACCATTCTTTTCCATCTTGGCGCGATATATATCAAAACCTCCCAATCCGTTAGGTCTATTGCTCGTGAAATAGATTGTCTTGCCATCAGGAGAGATGGCCATGTCCATTTCTTGGAACTGAGAATTGACAGATGCACTCAATGGCACGGGGTCAGTCCATCGCTCACCAATCAATTTACACATATAAAACTCCGCATCATCCCTAGGACCTTTACTGATAAACAATGTATGACCATCAGCTGTGATTCCGGTTACTCGATCACCCTTGTCAGAGTTAATATTCAAAAGCTCAGCGGGACCCCACTTACCAGAAGCGCCTCTGAAACTCATGTACAAATCATCTTCAAATTCCATGGTTTCAGGATCAACCAATTTGGCATTGCTCCCATCAGCACGTTCACGGTTTGAACTAAAGTACAACGCACTCATATCCCTTGGTGCAACACCATTGAAATCTTTGTATTCAGAATTGATGGCGGTACCCACATTGTTAATCTTATGATTCTTAGGGGACTTCATTTGCAACTTGGCCTCCTCACACTGCTCCAATTGCCTTGGCATATCTTGCAATAACAAATGTCCTGGGTTTTTAATCTTGGTCTTCAACATTTCATAAGAATCAATGGCATCCTCTGGTTTACCATTCAAATGTTGGGCCTTGGCCAAGTAGGATAAAGCCTCGATAGGTGCAAGCTCCTCACTTGCATCATAAGGATCATAATTTTTTGAAAATTTACCACTTCCGGTTGCGGTTTCCAAATGCTCCAATGCATCTTTTTTGTCCTTGGTCTCCAACAAACACATTCCCAATTTGTAGTGGTAGTTTGCATTGAGTGGCTTTTTAGCCAACAACTTGTTCCACTCTATTACAGCTTGGTCCCAAAGTTTTTCTTCAATGAGGGTATTGGCCTCATCGAAACTTGCAGGGGTTTCAGGCTGAGCCAATGCAGGGAAAGCTATGCTCAACCAAAGAAAACCAACAACCAAGAATTTTTTGAAAAAATCCATACAACTGAATTTAAATTATTTACAATCAAATATCGCGATTAACATCCCAATTTTCCAAATAATCGGCTACTCTTCTTACAAACATTCCACCCAAGGCACCATCGACAATGCGGTGGTCGTAACTGTGAGAAAGGAACATCATGTGACGGATGCCGATGAAATCACCTGCCGGAGTCTCAATCACTGCAGGCTTCTTGCGAATAGCACCAACAGCTAAGATAGCCACTTGTGGTTGGTTGATGATGGGCGTTCCCATTACATTGCCAAATGATCCAACATTGGTCAAGGTGTAGGTACCACCTTGAATATCGTCTGGTGATAATTTGTTGGCTCTTGCACGTTCGGCCAGGTCATTGACTTTCTTGGCAATGCCCACCAAGTTCAATTGGTCCGCATTCTTGATAACGGGAACAATCAAATTTCCTGATGGCAACGCCGTCGCCATTCCGATGTTGATATCTCCACGCAAAATGATTTTATCTCCATCCACTGAAGCGTTTACACCAGGAAAATCCTTAATAGCCTTAGCAACTGCTTCAATAAATATTGGCGTAAAAGTCAATTTTGTTTTTTCCTTTTGCTCAAAATGCTTCTTTACTTTTTCTCTCCAGGTAACCACATTGGTCAAATCCGCTTCTACATAGCTCGTCACGTGCGGCGAGGTTTGTTTGCTCATTACCATGTGATCCGCAATCAACTTACGCATGCGGTCCATTTGAACAATCTCGTCATTGCCGTTGACAGAAAGAGCGGGCTTGGCCTTGGGCGCTTCCTTAACAGGTGCTGGAGCGTCAGCAGCAGGAGTTGCAGCTGGAGCTACAGGAGCTGCTGCAGTTGGAGCAACGCTCACCTTGCCGCGATTGGCTATGTAATTTTTTAAATCTTCTTTGGTCACTCTTCCGCCTTGACCTGAGCCAGGAACTGAGTCCAACTCGGCTTGACTGATTCCTTCTGCCTTGGCCATGTTCTTGACCAAAGGAGAATAAAAACGGTCACCGGAAACGATGGCTGCAGCGGGGGCTGTAGGTGAAGGAACCAAAGGAATATCTGGCATCTTTTCTTCAACCACAACAGGAGCAGCGGCAGGAGCGGCAGCAACAGTAGCTTCTGCTGCGCCGGTTTGGATGATGGCAATGGGTTGACCCACTTGCACGACATCACCATCTTTGACCAGGCATTTGATGAGGGTTCCATCCTCAGGAGCGGGGACTTCACTGTCCACCTTATCGGTTGCGATTTCAATGATCGGCTCGTCAGCTTTCACTGCGTCACCTTCATTTTTGACCCACTTGATAATGGTTGCTTCCGCAACACTCTCTCCCATCTTGGGAAGTAATAATTCTATCTGTGCCATAAGTTAGGTGCAAAAGTAAGCAAAATCGGGGCATTTCAGACAACCCTATCTTCTATTCCTCCGCATCTAAAATAGCTCGCACTTCGGCACTAAGAATTGGCAAATGATTGATTAATATTGACCAAATGTTTTCATCAGAAATACTATCGTATGCATGAATAACTTGATTTCTCAATCCTATAATCGCTTTAGCTTTAGTTATCCGAATTTCAAAAGACGAATCCCTTGTCAGAATTCGATTCATCGCTTCACCAATAATCTCCAAATTTCGCTCAACAGCCCTCTTTAACATAACATTGGATCGATACTCAAAGAAATCCCGCTTTTCATTTTCAAAAAACCCTTCTATCTCGTCTGCACTTTGAACGATATCACAAAGCCATTTTTTAATGCGCTCATCCATACAACAAAGATTTATTTCTGTCTATGGATGATCTGAGCACAGGATTCTTCACCGTTTGTTCTTCTATCAAATCCACCTCACGTCCTAATAAACGTTTTAAAGCATTTTTAAGAGACAGGTAATTATCAAAATAATAAAACAAATCAATGGGTTTAAACTTTACCAAAAAATCAACATCACTTTCCTGCTTAAAATCATCCGTGAGCGCAGATCCAAAAAGATACAACTGATCCACGTGGTGCAACACACAGAGCCGTTGAATTTCTTTATTTGGCAAATTCGGAATCATACTTCAAAGTTAACCAAAATCCTTATTTACCCATCAGGGATTCACCTCTTTCCCATTCAAATCAATGCATTTCTACTTTCCGTCACGCTCCTTCTGTTCCTGATCGATTTGCTCGCAATCACTTGGATCTCACCAGCAATACATTTCCGGTTTTGGCTTCGCCTTTTTGACCAGTTTGCGGTGTTAAAATCCAAACATAAGTACCCGTCACCGCCCCCTCACCGGACCAACCTTTGGTGACATCACTGGTATTAAAAATTTCTGTTCCCCATCGGTTAAATATGGTCAAATGCCATTCGCCAGGATATTTCTCAAAAGGAACAAATGCATCATTGAGACCATCACCGTCGGGGGTGAAGATGTTGGGCAAGTTGATACTGCCATCGTAATCCACCTCGATAAATGCGGTAAGAGAATCGACGCAGGATGCTTCGTTCTCCGCAATCAACACAATGGGATAACTACCCGGAATCAACGGGAAAGTAACCATAGGATTGATTTCGTCTGAAAAAGAAGGATTGGCTCCCTCAAAAAACCAATAATACTCATTGCCCAACTGAGGATTCACAACATTAAAATTGACCAAAGAATCCGGAATAAGCAGCGCCGTTGGATTGAATGAAAAATTGACTTCAGGCAGCTCTGTATAAGCAATGTCAATAGAATCTATGGAGATGCAGCCAAGATTGTCTGTAACCTGGACAACATAGGTCCCACTATCGCCAATGGTAAAAGTTTCTCCGTTGCTTCCATCCTGCCATAGATAATCTTGAAAGCCAGGGATAGAGAGCGTTAATGTTTCACCCGCGCAAAGAACAGTATCTTGACCCAAATCAACATTGGCATCATTTCCTATTACCACAGTAGTGATATCTGAACAAACACTTTGAACAACATTCTCGGGCAAGGCATAGGTCAGTGTTGTAACAACAGACAACTGTTCTTGACAAGGCACTTGTTCAATCAATTCTCCTGTGCTTGTGTTAATGTGGAAGAGCGTGCCATTTGCGTTGATTCCCCACAATTCATTGGTATTGTAATCATAGCCAAGGCCGCGCAAATCGGCCACCGTGTTGCCAACAGTGACAACCGCTGCCGTGGTGGTGTTTATCTCTAACAATTCACCATTGGCAGTTGTCGCCCACAAGACGTTAAGTGAAGGATCATAGGCAAGTCCATTTATACCATCGCCTCCAGCAAAAAAGAAATTATCAATGGCTTGCAAATTCAAATCACCAATGGTGGTAAGCGTTCCCGTATTGACATCAATGGTATACAGTGTTTGAACCAAGGGCTCACCGCTATTCACTTCGGGAATCCCGATGACATAAAACTGGTCATTGACATTGTCGTAATCTCCGGCATAGAATTGATGATTGGTGTAGGTGAAAATGGGAGTAACTGTTCCAGTATTGATATCTACAGATGAAAGGGCTGGTGCAGTAACAATGTTAGAAATCCCATACAGTGAATTCGTTGCGGTTCGAAAGCCCATGGCGGTCCAGTCGTTGCCAGTATTGCTCTGGATGATATCCACACTTCCGTCAACTGTGTTGGTGTAAAAAATAATGTCATCACCGCTGTGGTCGTAGGCGAGGAAATATCCACCAAGAGAAATGGTTTCTTGCAGAAAAACCTGCAGTGTAACATTGGCAAAGCCTGCGGCCAATTCTTGCGCTGAAGGAACATACAATGGCTGCGGTACCGTATCGGATGGAAGAAAAGTTCCTCCCCCTATCCATTGCAAACGCGTGTAATATGGGATTTGACTCAGATCCGCCTCAAGCTGGAGGGTATCGCCTGGGCACACTTCCAAAGTATCCGGTAGGTTAAGCAAATCGCATGTGGGTTCATTCACAGGGCATGGAAGCACAGTAATCTGATCAGATGATTGGCAGCCATCTGCGCCACTGCCACTTGAGCAAGGCCCATTCACACAAGCTGAATAGGTACCCGGTTGCGTCACAGTAAAGTAACGGGTAGCATTGTCTGGCCAAGTACTTTCTGGACCGCTGAAGCAATCGCCGCCCCATTCCCAGTAGTCACCCACACCTGCATCGAGAATAAGGGAATCACCTTGGCACAGGTATACAGTGTCTGGACCAAATTGAATAAAATCGGTATAAGGGTCATAAAAAATCCAAGAAGGAAAAGTGGGAAGGGTTGCAAAGATCTGATCAAATCCGGTGTCGTAACTGAAAACATCGGTGGTAACTGTGGGAGAATCACTGTTTGCACAGTTAATGGCACCAATGAATGTTGTACCCAAAGATTCTGGATTTTGGAAATCAACCCAAGTAAAATAGATGTTCATATCCGGAGCCATTTGCAAGTAGTATGCTGAGATGCCCGAAGCAATCACCTCCTGGGTTGAAGCAACGCTAACTCCTTGTTCAAATGCGTTGACCAAATTGTAACGAACCATTTGCTGTGTGCCGGTTCCAAGACCGGTAGATGTAGCATAAAGGTATTGGGAGTTGTGCGAAAACTCAAAAGCTTCAGAACCGAGAAAGGGCAACTGTTCCGGATCAGACAATGTGCCTGTATTTAAATCGAAATCCAATAGCAGACCACTTGAAATGACAACCTTACTACAACAAGGAAACAGCGGATTCCCTGCAATTGGCGAAGCTTTTATGATACCTGACTGTGGCGTATCGGTTTCAAACACAGAAGAAAGTGTAACACCATCGGAGGTAACACTATAAATACCAATGCCTGTTGTGTCTTGGTTGATGAGTATCCAATAGTCTGTTCCATTGGCATGTCGAATAGCGCATAAACCTTCCAGGGAATAGTCATGAACGGGAACATCGGCTTCCACCACTTCACCAAGTCCACTATTTGCATTCATGTCTATTTTAAAATAACGAAACCCTCTACCATTGGGCTGCAAGGCCAATATCTCAGGCGTAGCATCCAAGTAGTGTTCTATTTCATCAACAGTAAATAAATAGTAAATGTTAGGTTCGCCTGGAGCGGGAATGATGACCGACGATTGCGCAGCGCTAAACCCACCACCTTCAAGTCCCTGCATGTCATACATGACTTCATGGTTTCTGTTCCAGATATGGCCAGGATCCTGACCGCTCGCGGGAGTACGACCACCACCATTGGAATAGAACAATAGGTTTCCGAGTGAGTCACAATAGGCAGTGCATCCTTCTATAGAGGACATTGCTCCTGTTATCTGAACAGCCTCTCCCGAGTTGAAGTCAAGGCCATAACCATAACCAAAATGCCAAACATTGGCTTCTTTCTGAGCGCTAGCAACATTGTTATTTATGCCAAAAAATAACATTGAACAAAAACCAATAAAGATCCGTGAGCATCGAAAAATCTGACTCAACCCTTGGAATGGGTTACTGAATTCATAAAGCATAAGCGATTCAAAATTATCGATAAATATGTATCACTCCACGATACTCCTTGGTCTCCGCCTTTTGATCCACAGACAGCCGAATAACGTAATTGTATACACCATCGGGAACAAAATAAGCACCATCCATAAATGAACCTGTCCAAATCAAATCCGGCTCATTAGAATAAAATACCATCTGTCCCCATCGGTTGTACACCTCCATTTCAAAACCATTCTTTTCAATTCCAGTTCCTACCAACTGAAAAGCATCATTCTTTCCGTCTCCATTAGGGGTAAAGGCAGTAGGTACAAATAGGCTAAAAACCTCATTGACCACAATTTCACCCTGAACAACATCGGTGCATCCGTTGTCATTCTCCACCATAAGAGAAATGGGATAAACACCTGCTACTCCCCAAGGCAAATTGAACTGCGGATTGGAATCATTGCTTGTCAAAACTTCATCAAGAGAAGTAACCATCCACTGCCAATCCACAATGTTACCCGACGACATATCCGTAAGGGTAAAACTGGGATTATCTGACTCTAAGATCAATGGGTCAGTGGTATATCCTGCAATGGGTGCAGCAAAAACTTGTATGGCATCCAAAACAGTGGTGTCCGATAAACATCCATTAACGGCTTCAACTTCTAATGTGATGTCGTAATTACCGGCAAGGGTTGGGGTAAAAGCCAAAGAAGGAGAAGTGCTTA
>CANGVU010000002.1 GCA_947457325.1 Flavobacteriales bacterium
AGGATCACTGTTGGTATCAACCATTGCAAATACTGGAATACCCAATCGCTTGGCTTCAGCAACAGCAATGTGTTCTTTCATTACATCGATAACAAACAAAGCTGCAGGAACACGGTTCATGTCCGAGATAGAACCCAATACTTTGAACATCTTGTCATGGGTACGGGTCAATTGCAAACGCTCGCGCTTGGACAATGTAGCAGCTGTTCCGTCTACTTCCATTTTCTCAATGTTGGTCATCTTGCGAACAGCCTTACGGATGGTTACAAAATTGGTCAACATTCCACCAGGCCAACGCTCAGTTACGAAAGGCATTCCGATAGCGGAGATGCGCTCTGCAACCAAATCTTTGGCTTGCTTTTTTGTTGCTACAAAAAGAATTTTCTTACCAGACTTCGCGATTTGTTTCATCGCGTTAGCAGCCTCGTCCAACTTAACTGCTGTCTTGTTTAAATCAATGATATGGATTCCTTTCTTCTCACCGAAGATGTAAGGAGCCATGTTGGGATTCCACTTTCTGCTTAAGTGACCGAAATGTACACCGGCCTCCAAAAGCTCGTCAAAACTAACTCTTGCCATTTTATTTTATAATTGTTTACTTTCTCTAAAATCAATTCGCCGGTAGCCACCCAAGGGTGAGTCCGGCGAATTTGGATGCTAAACAATGTCCCAGTTCTGCGATTAACGCTTAGAGAACTGGAAGCGCTTACGTGCCTTCTTCTGACCGAACTTCTTACGTTCAACCATACGTGGGTCACGCGTTGTTAATCCTTCTGCTTTCAATGAAGATTTCCACTCTGGGTTAATCTCAATCAAAGCTTTACTGATGGCCAAACGCAATGCTTCAGCTTGACCAGTAATTCCACCACCATCGATATTGGCTTTGATGTCATACTTACCAATGTTCTCAGTAATTGTGAATGGTTGATTCACTTTGTACTGAAGAACCAATGATGGAAAGTAAGTTTGTAAATCACGACCATTGATGGTCATGTTTCCTGTTCCTTCAGAAAGGTAAACACGTGCTACTGCACATTTACGACGACCTGAAGTATTGGTGTATTGGGTAGTTGCCATACCGATGTATTATCCTTTAATCTTGTATTCTGTTGGTTGTTGAGCTTGTTGCTTGTGGTCTGAACCAGCATAAACAAACAAGTTGCGGTATACCGCGCTGCCCAAACGATTCTTTGGAAGCATTCCACGTACTGCCATTTCTACCATAGCTGTGGGGTGCTTAGCCTTCATCTCATTGGGTGTAGCAAAACGTTGTCCACCGGGATACCCTGTGTAACGGATGTAAACCTTCTCATCCCATTTCTTTCCACTCAACGCTACTTTATCTGCGTTGATCACAATGACATTGTCTCCACAATCCGCATGCGGTGTGAACAATGGTTTGTGCTTACCTCTTAATAAAGAAGCCACTTCAGAACTCAAACGTCCTAAGTTTACTCCTGCTGCATCTACGATCAACCACTGCTTGTTAGCAGTTTCCTTGTTGGCAGACAATGTTTTATAACTTAAAGTATCCATCTCGTTACAGTTTATCCGTTAAAAACGGAGTGCGAAAGTAATACCTTTTTTTTATTCTACCAAGACTTTTCAACAATGAAATTATAATTCATTCATTTTCAACTGCTTATTTGTATGGAAAATAATTAAAACGCCAACCGAATTCCCATCTGACCGGTATGAATGGCCTTATGTTGTGCTGATTTTCTGCCTTGATAATTCCACGTCCATTGCCATCTCCCTCCTATGGTCTGGTACTGCATCATCCAAGTCCAGTTGGTTCCTGCCTGCAGTCCCTCCAACAAATCATAAGTGTAGGTGGTGTATCCTCTTCCACTATAATTCAATTGGTGCCAAGCAATCTCCACACTGCTCAATGACTTTCCCGTTTCATTCCATTTGAATTGCAACGGCAACTCCATCACTTGCAAATTCTCTTGCAATTCTCCTTGTAATTGTTTCTCCTTCCATTTGGGTTGGATCAATATCTGCGCGTGCTTGTTGTGCGTAATGACAACATCCATTTCCAACTCTTGGTATTGAATTTGATAATTGCGACCTGCCAAAAAATCACTGGCCACTGTTTTCATTCCTTGCTTATAGCTGGGCTGAATTTGTGTATCTCGGTTCCATTGATAACGCACCAATGGTGACCAATACCAATCACCCCTTTGCTCATAGCCCAAAGACAGCGCATTGAGTGAAGCAGTTTCCTGGTATTGCACACCCCATGTCCATTGCGCATCCTTTGTCGAATACAACAACTGATTTCTTAATGTCAGGTGCTGTTGTACTAAAATACTATCTTCCTGATCAAATGTTTTCCAACCCAACCATTGTCGGTTTAAAGTTTGCTGATCCGCCACCAAACTTCCCTGGTAATTCCATCCTCTCCATCTTTCTCGGTTACCTTTCATCTGAATGGTCAAAGACAATTTCTGTCCATGCACGGGTACAAAATCATTGTTGGGAACCTGGGTCCTGATGTAATTGGCATCATAGCCAAATGCCGACATTTCAAACTCATTCAACTCTTTTATTCCATTGTCATTGTAATCATTCCAAACAAAGTTTCCCTGTCCTTGGGGCACCTCCACATAGATGTAACTTTTGCGTTGCTCCAATCCGGTGCTCAACTCATAATAACTATTGATATTCCATATTCTATCCGCACTCCACCATTGGGTGCCTGCTCTTCCAACCCAATTGCGTTCAGGCTGACCGCTAAACACCTCTGGAGACAATACCATCAACTGTCTCTGCGCAACAATGGCATTGACTCTTAACCCAGAAGTCAATTGCCATGCAGCATCCAAACCCCATTGCTCTGCGCGCGCGCCTCTTTGCAAACTTTGCAATTGAACCGACGTAAGGTGATCCAATCGGTTGCGATAAAAAACAACCAATTTCTTTTGCGAGGTATCCTTGGTTCCTGCGCCAACCGAAAAATCATAAAAGACATAAGGCAAGGGTCCTGCACCCATCTCACCTTTGTTGCTTTCCCATTCATCTTGCCAATACAACCGAGCCTTTCCCGGCGTCCAATCCAAACGATTCTTGTTTCGGTAAAAACTGGTATTCCTCACTCCCTTGGTTGCCAGCGCCCAACCGTCCCATTTCCAGGTTAAATTTTTCTTGTTCAAAGGATAACCTACCCACCTCAGTCTTTGTCCCGAATACTCTTTGGACCATTGCAACTGCTCTCCTCTGATCATTACTGATTTACCTTCATTTTCCAACGTCATCTCCGCACCCATTAAACTAAAATCACCATTGAAACTTAAACCCAACAAATTCCAATTGCGCTCAAACTCGACCTCCCTAAATCTTTCAATTCGATTAAAAAAAACACTATTGTATTCAAAGTCAACTTTAGTCTTTATTCTTTTTTTCTCCCAAGCCAATGCACTTTTCATGGCCCAACCTTGGTTGTCTCCATCATTTTTAGCAGAGAGTAAATTGAGATCTTGGTGACTCATGGCCATCTCATTTTCCCATGACCATTTTCCCTGCGCAGTTGAATCACTCCATTCGTATCCCATTAACCACATTTGCAATGCCTTTGGGGCGGTCAATTGCGCCTTGTCCATGTAGTTGCCCTGTTTGACCCACTTTTCTCCATCCCATACAGGAGCTACCCAACGGTACACTTTTCCACCCGCATTGAATCCCGCTTCCACATAATTGCCTTGGCCTTGACCCGCAAAACTAAAAATCACTTGATACAATTGCCGAGCGGTATCTTGACTTACCTCCCATACCCAACCAAAATCCAATGTGTCTTTTTTGTAATAAGCCACACCTACAACAGGGCCCTCCCAAGGTTTAGATCCATCCACAAAGGCTTGAGATACATTGTCCCCAGATTGACTTAAAAGATAACGGGATGAATCAGACAAATTCAACTGCAAGGGTTGATTCTTGGCATCCCATTCATTAAAGTACCGCCAATAAATCTTTTGTTTCTCCCATTTCTTTTCTGCACCTGCAGTGACCAAAGGCCTAAAGTATTGCTTGTCTGAATATTGAAACTCCACCACGATGCGCTTGTCCTTGGTCAATTGTCTAGAAGGTGTAAACGTGATGGTCCCTGCGTTGTAATCAATGACATAATCTTTGTCTTGACCACGTTGTAATTTAATACCATCGATATACACTTGCTCGGTTCCAGATAGAACAATGATGAAACTTTCGCCATTGGCTCCTTGCAGTCGATAGGGACCTTGATTGCCCTCAATGGCGGTGAAGGATTGGCGGGCAAATCGACCTTTGGACAAAGACAGCGCCACATCCGTCTTCCATCCATTGCTATTGTGCTGATAAGAAAGTCCTTGTCCTCGTTTAAAGTAACGCATAAAATATCCTTCCTTTTGTTGGATGGTGAAATCACCGGCTAAAATCTGTGTGGTCTTATTGTACAACGCAATATTCATCACATCAAAATCTTCCAATTTCGAAGAGTAACCTCCAGCCTGCATGGGTAGCTGCGCATCTGACAATTGACCCTTAATTCTCCAGTCACCGTTGATTCGTCCATCCAACTGAAGATTAAGTCCTGACTGTAAACTCAAGTTTTGGTTGTTTCCCATCTGAATGGTTCGGGTCAATGCTCCAGATTGAATAATATCTGACACGCCAATCATTGATTGTTCGTTCAGTCTTTCTCCTAAATAGGAAGGACGAAAGGAGGACCTGGTTCTTTGATAAGGCTTGTATTGTCCTATCTCTGTGGGATAAGGCAATCGCCTATAATACCATTTCAATTGAGACTGATCCAATGATTTGGGAACAATCAGCATGGCTTTGTTGGGAATCAATTGGTACAAGGAGTCTGGAATGATTGTGGTATCGCTCTTTAATACAAAACCACTGGCTTCAATAGCCAGGGTATCCAGGATGAGGGTGTCTCGCTCTGATTGCGCCTGCAACACTGCTGCAACACAACAAAACCAGATAATGAACCAACCCTTTTTCATGAACAAAAGCCTAACAACAAAGTTTGGCAATTTATATTGCTTTTTACAAGGCTTTGTCGATTAGTTTCGCAACATGCGCACTTATTGGAGAATCATTCTAGAAAGCGTTAAAATGGCCTTTCAAGCATTGGTCAGCAATAAACTGCGGACCATCTTGTCCTTGTTGGGTGTTACCATTGGTATTTTTTCCATCATTTTTGTTTTGGCGGTAGTGGACAGCATGGAAAAAGACATGCGTGAAAGTTTGGAATCAGTGGGCTCTGACGTCATGATGATCAAGAAATGGCCCATGGGACCGGAAGATGGGAAAGAAGAATATGAGTGGTGGAAGTTCATGTCACGCAGAGAACCATCCACCAAGGACATGGCCCAATTGGGTGCCCGATTGACCACCGCCCAAGCATTGGCCTATGAATCAGGCACATCACAAACCGCAAAATTCGAAGGGAATTATTTAGAAAATGTTTGGGTCAATGGCGTTACCTTTTATTACAACCAAACCCGAACCGTTAAAATTGACAAAGGAAGATACTTCACGGAGCATGAATGCGACGGTGGACGGGCCGTGTGCATCATTGGATATACAGTAGCGCAAGAATTGTTTGGCAAAGGAGAATCTTTGGACAAGGAGATTACCATAGCGGGATTAAAACTGCGGGTGATTGGACAAATGAAAAAAGAAGGAGCTTCTTTGTTTGGCAATGGGATGGACCAAACCATTATTGTGCCTGTTGGATATGCCATCCGATGGATGAACGTAGAAGAGGTAGACGGAAGCATCATGATTAAGGCCAAATCCACGTCCAATGCAGATGATTTGAAAGGAGAGGTCATTCAACAATTCAGGGCCATAAGAGGAATCAAACCTGGAGGAGACAATGATTTTTCCATCATTGAAGCCAAGATGATCAGCGATGTATTGGATCAAATTGTTGGTGTTTTCAATACTGCTGGAATGTTCATTGGAATATTTGCCATCGTTGTAGGTGCTTTCAGCATTGCCAATATCATGTTTGTCAGCGTAAAGGAGAGAACAAATTTGATTGGCATTCAAAAAGCGCTTGGAGCAAAGAAAGTTTTTATTCTAATACAATTTCTCACCGAAGCCATTTCCCTTTGTATCATGGGAGGATTGATGGGATTGGGGCTGGTTTATTTGTCCATATTGGGGCTAAACGCTGCATTTGAAATGGCCTTCATCCTGCCCATCGACCGCGTCTTTATGGGAATTGGTATTTCCGTTATTGTCGGTTTGGTAGCGGGGATATTCCCAGCATGGTCTGCTGCCAATTTGGATCCTGTAGAAGCGATGCGAAAGTAATTATTCCTTTACCCAAGCAATGCTTTTACCGTCTACCAATAAACGGTAGATTCCCGGTGATAATTGTTTCACGGAAATCACATTGTCTTGAAGTTGTTGATCCATAACAATTCTTCCTTGGTAGTCATAAATAACAACGTGACCATCTTTCCAATTTTGGACATTTAAAACTTCTTTGGCCGGATTGGGAAATAGCGCAATGGATGCAGATTCCAATTGCTCAATACTTGTAACACTGCCTACGCACTCGCAGTTGGCATTGTAAACATCATTCAAGGTGGCCATGTTGCCATCATTGCAGGGGTCTCCAACAAAATAGCAACTACCATCATTGTTGGAAGCGTTTGGGTTGTAGTTACAAGCGGTGGCATCCGTGCATCCATCCACCAAAACAACAGTCCCCAAATGATAGCGAGCAAAAGCATAATCATTGTTGTCTTGCTGCACAAAACCACCACAAACTACTTTAAAATCACTGGTCAAAGTCAAACCATTGGCATCTTCAAAACCAGCGGCCATTGTCGTTATCACCAAACCATTGGTGCCAAAGGAATTGTCCACGCTACCATCTGGATTGAAACGCATCAAACAAAAATCTCTAGACCCGCCAAATCCGCCCAATCCGGTTGTACCACAAGACAATATTTTACCATCACCCTGAAGAACAACGTCATATAAAACATCAATATTATCATTGTCCACAATGGAATACCCACCACTCGCAAAAGTGTTGTCCATACTGCCATCGGCCAAATGCGCGGCCATCATGAAATTGTATTCACTGCCATCTCTGTTGCCACAAGCCAACACATGACCGTTCTGGTAAACAGCGCGGTAGTATCGTCCAAAGGCAGGATCAATCCAAATACCATCTGCATCTACAGTTGTCAATGGAGCGCCGGTATTGTCCAATACAGCAATCATAGGATGATCCATATTGTCCATCATGCTATAACTTGAACCCACAATGAAAATACAGCCATTGGGCATCAACGCTGCCCCTCTCGAAACAACGTCATCTTGTGCATTGGTAGTAAACATTGTATATCCAGCGTTGGTTCCGAATGATGGCACCAAAGCGCCATTCAAATCCAACTTGGCTACTACAATTCTCTCATTGGAAAAACCGGCTGGCATAGACCCACCAACAACCAAATAACCATCATTCTGCACAATAATTTCCCTTGAATAATCTTCACCGCCTTCAATGTCCCATTGCATTACACCACCAACTCCAAACGTGGCATCCAATGCACCATCTGGCAAAAGTCGCCAAACTGCCCATTGCGTGTTGGCTGCAGAAAGTGACGTTGCGCCGCAGATCAATATTTTGTCATCGCTTAAAATTTCGATATCATACATGAAATCACCACCGAGTGTATTGTTATGGATAAATAAGCCATTGATTCCAAAAGAAAGATCCAAAGTCCCATCGACATTCAAACGTCCCACTGTAGCTTCAAAATTGGACCAATTGCCTGAAACACCGCAAAAAACGGTCTTTCCCGTGCTTTGCACGCCTACGGCTTGGCAATTGTCAAAGGACTCAACTGAAACGGGAGAGACAATCACTTGTCCCGTTCCACCAAATGTTTGGTCTAAGCTACCAGGCGTTTGAGATGCTGCAGAAAAAACAGAAAAGGCAAGGGCTGAAAAAGCCAATAGGTTTTTAATCATGCTCAAAGATAAATAAAATTGTATTGTTTAAGAATTCAGCAACTCCACCATCTTTTCTCCCAAACGAAAGACATCTTCAAAGGAGTTGTAGAATGGGACGGGGGCCAATCGGATGGTATCCGGCTCTCTCCAATCGACAATGATTCCAGCAGCAGACAATTGTTGAACGATGGTCTTGTCTTTGCCCAATAATCGAACACTGATTTGACAACCTCTTGCTTCCGGTTGGGTTGGTGTCACCTGCTCCATGGGTTGTCCTGATAGGAGAGAAACTTGCTGCAAAACAAACTCAAGGTAACCCGTCAACTTCAGAGACTTTGACCGGAGGTCGTGCATGGTTGTATTAGAGAACAACGCCAATGAGGCGCGATGTGCAGCCATGGACAATACAGGCGCATTGCTCAATTGCCAGGCTTCAGCAGAGGGGATAGGATGAAAACCAGGCTGCATCAAGAAGCGCTTAGACTTATCATGTCCCCACCAACCGGCCATTCTAATCAAATCAGACTTGTGGTGTTTCTCGTGTACAAAAACTCCAGAAACTCCACCTGGCCCGCTATTCAAATATTTATAACTGCACCAGCAAGCATAATCTACGTCCCAATCATGCAATTGCACGGGAACATTTCCGGCAGCATGAGCCAAATCAAAACCACAGGTAGCTCCTACGGCATGGGCTGCAGTAGCAATGGCCTTCATATCGAACCATTGACCTGTATAATAATTCACAGCACCAAAACAGACCGTTGCCAACTCCTCACCGCATTCATGAATTTTAGCAATAATGTCCTCCGTGCGCAAGAGTGTTTCTCCTTGACGGGGCTGCATTTCCACCATTACATCTTGGGAATCCAAACCATGCATTTTGGCTTGAGATTCAAAAGCGTAATGGTCTGATGGAAAAGGTTTGTACTCAAATAATATTTTTCTGCGTTTACCCTGAGGGCGATAGAAAGAAACCAACAACAGATGAAGATTCACCGTCAGTTGATTCATAACCACAACTTCACTTTCATTGGCACCAAGTATCGGTGCTATCCATTTTGCAAAAGGTTCATGATAGCTGAACCAAGGATTTTTGGCTTCAAAATGGCCTTCAACGCCGTATTGAGCCCAATCTGCTAACTCTTGATCAATGGCTTCTTTAACACCTTTGGGCTGGAGCCCCAGAGAATTTCCCGTAAAATAGAGTGCATCATGACCGTTGTGTTGGGGAAAATAAAATTGACTTCTGAATGATCTCAGTGGATCATTAACATCCTGGTTTTGTGCCCAAGACAAATCAAATTTATACTCCATGGACAAGGTCAATTAGTTCATGTGTTGCGCCTTGTGCAAGAACTCTTCAAAGGGCAACTTCACTTCATTGATGGTGCAATTGGCCTTGATGAATTCCATCACTTTGTCTTCAAACAACAAATCGTAAACATTCTTAGCTTCTTCGCGCTTGGCCAACAATTCTTTCGCCATTGTTTCCAAACGATCATCCTCAACTGGCAGACCGTATTGTGCAAAGCGCTCAGCATATTGCTTCTTCACGTGATCTACAGCTTCTTCCATGGTAACTTTGATCTCATTCTTCTCGATAATCTTTGACTCAATCAACTGCCACTTCAATCCTTGCGCATAAGATGGATACTCGGCTTCAACTTGTTCTTCAGTCAATGGCTTCTCATTGCTTAAAGCAATCCAACGCTTCATGAAAGCATCAGGGAGAGCAGGATTGATGGCCTCACTGATTTGACGTGCAGCTGTTCTTTTGAACATCCAATTGGCATCACGTGCAAAAACTTCCGTCATGTTCTCACGAACCTTGGCGCGCATTTCCTCAGTATTGGTTACTGTTCCAGCTGGGAACAATTTATCATACAATTCCTGATTGAACTCAGCCACTTCCACATGGTGGATATTGTTGATGGTCAATTGTACATTGCCCTCAAAATGGTGCAAATCATGGTGGGTAATGCCCAACAAACGAGCTAAAGCTTCATGATCTGCAGTCAAATGATGTGGATTAACAACAACCGTATCTTCTTTGCTCAATCCAACCAATTGCTTCAATGTTTTGGCATCTGTTACATCTTCGATGGTGACCGTTGCATTGTTATTGATACCGCCTTCAATGACTTTGCCATCGGCATCCACTGACTTTACTGTGATATCCAACAAATCTTCTGCACCGCTCTTCTCTGGATTAGACATCTTACCAAAACGACGACCATAATCACGAACTTGCTTGTCAATCAATTTGTCATTTACGTCAATGACTTGAAAATCAAATTTCATTTTCTTATCCAAGTTCACCTCGATTTCTGGAGCCAATCCCATTTCGTAAGTGAAAGAAAAATCACCAGGATTGTCCCAATCACCCACATCATCACCTTCCTTAGGAATTGGATTTCCCAAAACTGGAAGTTTATTTTCAGAGATGTGTTTATAAACTGCGTCTTGCAACATTTTATTGATTTCCTCAGCCAAAACAGCCTTTCCATAACGTTGCTTAACTACAGATGCAGGAACATGACCAGGTCTAAAACCAGGCATTTGCATGTTTTTTCTGTAGTTCTTCAAAGATTTTTCCACCGCTGGTGCATAATCTGCGGCAGTGATGTCAATCTTGATTTCTGCATTCAATGCATCGATGTTGTTTTGGGAGATTTGCATAGTCTTAAAAAAAGAAATACCGAGTTATTCGGTATTTATGTTACATATTTTGTCCGGATGGAGGGACTCGAACCCCCACGCCTCACGGCACCAGATCCTAAGTCTGGCGCGGCTACCAATTACGCCACATCCGGATTTGGGAATCAAATAACTCCCAAAAGGGATGCAAATATACAGCCTTATATGAAACTTTCTACTAAAAAATGATGGTTATAGTTTGGTCCAATGAAAAAACACGTGCGTTTATCCGCCATTGGCCTTTTTTGCTGGATCTGTGGGCAAGGGCAGGGCCTACAACCCAACCTCATGAATGTTTGCGCTATTGGCGAAAATGATTCACACGCTTCCCTTCAAATAATTGCCAACAACCACCATTTGCAATCCAATGTCAACGATTTGTTCTTGGGCTGCAGCAAACACCTTAAAAAGCTATCCCTTTGGAGCTTTGGAGGAATAAAGAAACAATCATTGATTCAATCCAGGCAATTGCAAGCGGGTAGTCAAGTCCAGGTGGGTCAATTCACCTCGTTCTCTCAGGAACTGATTGTGTTGCATGAACGTTTCCCCGAAAACAACATCAGGAAACAATGGCAATCCAATCTCAGCATTGAATACCAACACACCAAATTTAAGTTTCAATACCTCCATCATTGGAACTGGAGCAACAGCAAACTTTCCACTGACCTGTCACCCAATCACTCCTTTAAAGTTGTACTGCGTTCATCAGAAAAGCACCAACTCCAGTTGGTTCTATGGCAATTTACAATACTTCCATCGCAATTTCTCTTTCAGCATCGCATCAAGCTCAACAGTCAATGGGATTTAGCATGGGGCATGCAGTGGCCCAATCCAAAATACTGGATTGTACTAAAACACAAACGCAAAAAACTTCAATCCAACATTTGCCTCATCAACCAACCGTACTTCTTTCCTTCTTTATCACAGCTGTATGAAATTGCTATGGATTAATGGTGTCTTCCTTTTAATGGTCAGATCTGGATTCTGTCAACAGCAAGACACGACACTGATTGAAGATCAATACAACACAGCCTTTTCTGAGGAAAATGCAATAGAACTATGGAATGGCCACGCCATCAACGTCAATAGTCCCCTTCAAATCAAACAACTGCCCATTGACCTCCAAGCCGCTATATCCAACTACAAAAATGAATACGGTTGCATTGCCAACTTACAAGAGCTGTATCGAATAAAAGGGATTGACATGTCAAAATGGGACAGTATAATGCCCTCTCTATTGTGCGGTCCGTGCTGGCAGAAACCCAAGTTCGTTGACCAAAGCATTACTTTAACTGGAAAAGATTTTGCCTATCCAATTGACACATCGAATATTGTACCTCAATACAACATTCGTTACAAAGGAAAAAGTGAAAATGGTTTTCGCTGGGGATATCACCATTTTGTATCCAATACCAACAAAGAAAAGGAAATGCTAACTACCGGATTTGTGCAATTGAAACGAAAAAATGTTCACGCCATCATCGGTGATTACTTGCCCCAAACACCATTGCATTTGCTATTTGGCAATAATCTCATGAATTCTTCTTCTTGGAACGTAGCTCCATTACTGGCCAAAGAGCAACATTTTGTTCCATATACTTCCAGCATTGCCAATCGGCATTGGCGGGGTGCAGCGGTTTCAACAATATTCAAGTCAATCACCTTGAATATAGCCATTGATTTGAACACAAAGCTGACTATAAAAAAACCCGAGCAACAATGGTTAGCAGCTGAGTGGGTGAGGAAAAATTTCAACATTCAATTCCATTACTACGATAACAATACACTGTATAAAAATAAGAACTGGCAAGGGCTAAACGCATCATGGTCTTTGTATAAAAGCATTTTACAAGCAGAGGCGAGTTGGCAAAATAATCAATTCAAATTCATTGCCCATTGGATACAACCCATATTAAAAAATCAGTGGGTCCGTCTTTCTTACCAAGTGGATCAATCACCAATATTGGTTAAGGAACAAACAACCTATGTGCATCAAATCTTCTTTCATAAAAAATGGAAAGGCCTACTTTCTATAGACCAAGAAAAAGCCAACGGGATCTGGGAAAGTGTTGGGGATAAGGAACAAACATTGCGCATGCAATTGGATTATACACCAACAAGGTACCACAACTTTTACCTGAGGTATCAAGTGAGAAAAAATTCAGAAATGTCTCACCAATGGAGATGCGATGGGCAATGGAAAATAGATGAAAACAGCAAAGCCCATTGCCGCATAGAACAGCACATTTTGCATCATTCAGTAGGTTGGCTCAGCGCCATTGAATACGACTGGAAGCCGATGAACAAATCTTGGCAAATTGTTGTTAGGCAAATCTTCTTTGTCATACCAGATTGGGATTTGAGAATATATATGATGGATAGAGAGTTAAGGGGTGGGATGAGTATCCCAGCATACAATGGAAAAGGAAAAAGAACTTTTTGTATTGTGCAATACCAATATCAATCTTGGAGATGGGCGATAAAAATTGAAAAGCATTCCCTCTTTCAACAAGAAAAATCTGATTTCAAAAATCTGTTTGACCTGCAATTGGTCTATTCCTTTTGAGATGTTGAAACACAAAATCATAAAAACGATCTAAGTAAGTATCATATTTCAAAAACCTATCGGCATCAACAATCACTTGATTTTTCCAATTTGGTTTTAAATACAATTCATCCAAATAATCTTTCACTCTTTGCCAATCAATAGGGCTCTCATCAGATGCCAATTGAACAATCCAATCAGACATCTCCGGATGTTCTATGCAAGCTGTATCTTGATATGATAAAATAACAGGTAATCCACTGGACCAATATTCACGAACCTTGAGAGGACAAGCTTCATTCAAACCTATGCGGTGCAACCCTAAGGAACCAATAGCAATATGATAATTAGACATCAGGTTCTCAATTTCTTGATCAGATCTAATTCCTAAAAATTTAACCTTAAAAAAATCACAATCCTGAACTTCGAAAAGTGAAATGTCATTTAATCCAATAATATCCAATTCTACATGTATCCCAACTCTTTGAATATGATCAATACTCTTAACTACTCGTTCTATGCCATGCCAAGGAGAGAAAGAACCAATAATCATCACCACTTTCAAATCACGCCGATTCCACTCCGGTGTTTTAATGACATTTGAAACCGAGTCAATACCATTGGGAAGGACAAAGGTTGAATATCCTGAAAAACGAGAAGCTTCATAATTTGCAATCTCATGAGTTACACAAACACCTCCAAGAGCATATGATAAGACTTCTGCTCCAAACAATGATTCATCTGTTTTACTGGTAACCCAAGTATTCCAGGTGTAGAGTAAAAAAGATCTAGAAAACTGAATTTTTGAGGCTTTCCATGCCCTTTTTTGAGTTAAAACAGCCTCATTCTCCTCTTTGGTATTATGTTCAAAAATTATCTGCCCCCCCCAACGCCGCATTAGATTTAAAAGTGCGGAAGATCCAAAAGGATAACGAAGCAAAACAATATCATCCACATTAATGTTTGATGTCATCCATTGATCAACTTCATCCCAAACATTTAGACCCTCACAATTGTGCCAGTCGATATGAGCTAATCCTTTTGAAGTCCCTCGGCCGAAACCTACAATTTTCACATCCCATCTCTTGGAAAAGGAATGATAAATAGCCATTGTCTTTTGATAAACGCCAGAATCAGGCTTTGACAGATATTGACCTATTTGCACCAAAAAAAGCTTGGCCATTAAAATATCTCCTGAATTCTTTGGTTTATTCTTTTCAAATGATGAAGAGATGTCCAGTTCTCCGTTATAAACTTGAATCCCTCCAAGCCCATTCTTTTGCACATTTCTGTATCTTTTTCTAATTGAAACATCCTTTCGCCCATTGCAACAAAATCTTGCTCTTCAATTAAAAAACCGGTCTTCTCATGAATTACAACATCTTGTATGCCTGCATGTCTTGTACTCACTACTGGCATTGACATGGCACTGGCCTCCAATATTGCAACGGGCGTACCCTCTCTGTTTCCATCTTGACTTTTTACAGAATGTTGAACAAAGACGGCATGTTTTTTCATCATTGACAGGACCTCATCATGAGGTAGATTTCCTAGTAGAATCACCCTATCTTCTAATGCATTTTGCACGATAAAATTCTTACACTCTTCCAAAAGCGGACCATCACCAATTATTGAAAGTTGAAATTGAGAACCTCTTTGATACGCTTCGAAATAAGCTCTTAAAAGATTGATTGGCGACTTCTTATTTACAAGAGTACCAACAGCCAAAAACCCTCGTCTTTCTTGGCTTTCAGCTGGTTCCATAACATCCAATTGACAGCCACAAGGCGAATACAAAATTTTATCACCAGGCATTCCCATATCAATTAGATCACTTTGCATCTCTTTTGATACTGCAATAACAAAAGAAACAATAGAAAACAATTGAGGATAATGTACTCCATGATTCTTCAGTGTACTACTATGATAAACGTCAAAACCATGAAAATGCACAACCAAAGGAATCTTCAATCTCTTCATTACTGGATAAATAGCATTGGCCGTTGGGCCATACTCAGCAAAAACCAAATCAACGCTTTGTTTTTTTAATTCACGGTAAAAAAGATACTCTTGCAATTTAAACCCTGAAATTCTCTTGAATAATAGAAATTCTAATTTCTCAAAAATGTTTAAACCAACAAGTAACCCTCCATCCATATGAGTTGGCACATACCCACCATAAAAACACTTGACTTTACCTTTTAAACCCCTAATATTTGCTTGTATAAAAGAGCTTGACTCAGAATATGCTCTGGGAGAAATGTGCGCTATTGTGATCTCATTTCTCATATCTCATTTCTTATTTCTGAATTCCATTTAAGAAGTCGTTCAATTTTTTCATTCTCTTTCAATGAAAGCCAATCACAATGGATTATGTTCTTGTATACCAACTTTTCTTGGTTAAATTTTTCCGTAGACAAAGGAAACAAAATAAAAATATTTATACTAGTTGAGCCAAAATATTTCTTAAATCGATCAAAGCTTAGTTCATCCAAAAAAAACATATTACGTGGTAATCTCTCTGACATCCTACCGATCAACTTTCGCCATATCAAATGATTGAAAAAATAAATTCTATTGTACAATTTATATTTAAAGTCTTGAGATCTCATCACTCCATTTTCTGAGATATTAAAATTCAATATAGACGCATCCAAACCCATCCTCAACCACTGGTATTCTCGACTCATCATACTATTTTCTTGAAAGAAAAACCCGATAGGACTACACATATTTTTAATCCAATCACCTTTTGAATTTGTCTCATGAAAGCTGATAAATTGACGGTACTTCTCAAATGATTGATGTTGAATCTTGCCTTGCATCATTCGATGCAATATTACCCGTCGATCATGAAAATAATCTCCATGAGAAATTGAAGATGTCAAACTTGTTTCATGGATACGGTATGTACTCATAACTTGATTGATACCGACAAATCGGCCAAATTGTGAGTGCCAAACAAACATGGCTAAATCAATACTGTCAATATTCATAAACCATTCAGGACGGCAATAATGTTTAGCCCTAAAAACAAAAGAACTTGTATGAAAAGGAGCATACTTACCGATCAAATCTGACTGATCCATAACCTCCTTCAAGTGTTCTCTAAATATTTTTTTTTGTCCGTCTGAGAACAAAAGTTGAGTATTGTGAAAAGTGGCCGCTATGGTCTCATCTCCCTCCAAAATTGCAATTTGTTTTTGCAATTTGTTCTGGTCACTCCAGCAATCATCTCCTTCCAACATGGCAATGTATCTTGCTCCAGATGCCAAACATGCACCAAACAGCAAATTGGCATTTTCGAAAACACCTAAATTCCTCTCGCGACAAAACAACTTTATCTTATCGGGAAATTGATCAGCATATTGTTTACAGAAAGCTCCTGTGTTATCTGAAGAACAATCTTCACCAATAAACAATTGAAAATTAAATGTCGTATTTTGAGACAATACAGATTCAATGGCTTGGCCGATAAAATGCTCATGATTATAGGTAATCATAAATACGGCTACAAGCGGAGAATCCATCATTACAAATCCATTACAGCATAGCCAAAGCCTTGTTGACCAAAACCGTTACCATTGTAAAGCATAAACTTCTTATCTCCATGAATAAATACATGGCAATACTCGTACATATGCCCATCCCAATCTTGCAACATATCTTGAAAAAGGTCGTACCTATAATCCTCCCAATCTGCTGCATTTGATGATTTAGCGGATCCAATTTTGTAACTCATTTTCTGCTGATCCCTATAATCTCTTGCCATTCTGTGTGAAAAATACATTTCATACTGATCACCGTTCCTCAGCACGCATGGTCGACCAATGCTCTCCATCTCTTCGGTGTATCCAATGGCTATCTCACCAGGTTTATGCCAATTTAAGCCATCTTTGGACGTCGTATGTCTGACCAGATAAAGGGGTTCTTTTCTATCCAAATGATTTATCCAACCCGTCCCAGAAACATAAAACATGCGCCAAATATCATTGTCCCAAAAAACATAAGGTGCTGAATTAAAAAACGGCTCATTGAATGATCGGTCCAATAAAGGTCCATCTCCGGAGCGTTCAAAAGTTTGACCGCCATCCTTACTAACGGCAAGGCCAATCGACAATCGGTAAGATACCCGAACCTCGGGGTTCCAACCAATGTAATACATCCAAACTTCCTCACCATTCCTGACCACAGAGCTTGGCATTACACCACTCTCATCAAAAGTTCCCAACGGGCCAAAATCAAACAATGGACCTACAATGCCTCCAATCAATTTCAATTCCTCACCCACTATTTGAGCATCAACGTAGAAAGGTTGGCTCCTACCTAAAGCATCACGAGAACTAAAAAAAACCCTATACACATTCTCTTGCAAATGAAAGGCAAAAGGAACAGAAGCATGTGACAATAAGCCCAAAGCTTTGTTCTGGTTGACATCCAATAAAATTCCTTTTTTCCTCCACATGATCAATATACTTCTATGGCTAATTTATCTTGCTTTCTTGCTGGACAACCCATGTAGAAAGATCCATCCTCTGTTGACTTTGTTACCAATGCCCCCATACTGATCAAACATCCTTCACCAATGACTGTGTAATCTCTTATCGTTGCGTTTACACCAAACCAAGCTCTTTCTTTAACATGGCAATGACCTGACAAAACAACATGGGAAGTGAAAAAAACATGATCCTCAATTACTCCGTGATGTCCAATGTGATTGCCACTCCAAAGGACGACATTATTTCCAATCGTGGTATAAGGTTGCAATGTATTATCCTCTAAAATAAAACAATTTTCACCTATCTGATTGCCACAAATGGTCGCCTTTGAAGAAACATAAGAAATATATGAATATCCCATGGCCTTGCCCTGCAAATAAACCTCCTTTCTCAATGTGTTCATTTTTACTCCCGTCATTGGAGCAAACAAAAAATAATCACTTGGCGGAAAGTGATTCGCCAATTCCTCAAACGGGACAACTGGCAAACCATGGAAGGTGTTTTCATTTATGTATGCTTGATGCACAGTAAAAGCAACTACAGTGAAATCTGAATCATGGGTTAAATACCACAACGCCAACTCCGCTGTATCCTTTATGCCGAAAACAACCACCTCCTTTCTCATACCAAACTATAATTTTTTACCTCTGCCTTAATTTGTTCTATTTCATGATTCATCATCAAATCAAGAATAGATGCATATTTATTCATCAATGATACATCTCCCATCTCTACAAAATTCAATTGAATGCCATCATTCAAAAAATCTTGTTTTTCATACAGATCCATTCCTCCAATGGCATTGTTATAACCTTCAGCGGAAAGCTCCTTACAAATTCCTAAAATCCTTTCTTTGCCCACTCCGCTAACATTGGGAAAGTCTGAGGAGGACACCTTAAAATCATTTTTCAAACCCAAATGACTGGCACACCACATTGTCGTTCGTTGATTCAAATCTGAAATCTTACCCATTCCGTCGCCAATTAATGCTTTCAACGGATCAATCAATTGATCATAATTGAGTGATTTCCTATAGTTCATTTCCAACGATTTGAAAAACAACTTGGTCCAATGTCCATCTAAAATATCAATCTCATTGATTAATCTATTCTGACTGGCACCGCTCAAAGGGATGGTAAACATTTTCAAACTACCGGATAACATAAATTGATTGCGATTAATCCAACCTTTGTTGATGTAGTTTACATTATCAAAAAAAACAAAAACATCACTAGAGTGCAGCAATTGAAAATAACCCAAATAAGGAAAAAAATAGGGCTGCATAATTACCACTCTTTTCATAAAGCCTGGTGAATTGTATTCACAATTATCTGCAGTTCTTCATTTTTTAAGCCCGCATAAAGCGGAA
>CANGVU010000003.1 GCA_947457325.1 Flavobacteriales bacterium
CTGATCCAGAGGCTTTAAATTTTGATGAGTATGCATTTATTGAGAATGGTTCTTGTACATATTGCCCTTGCGGTTCAATCAAGAACGAGAATTTCAATGAGAAGCGCCCTGAGTCTTCATGTAATCAAAAGTGTATTTTGTTAGAGCAACCTGTTTCTGAAGAAGAAAAAGAAGAAGGTTGTACGAACTGCGATTTAATCAAAGGTTTGTTGGAAGGAAAATCAAATGTGAATTTGAACATCCAGATGTCTTTGCCTGCTGAATCAAGTAAGCCAGCCAAAACCATCAATTTACCAATGAATACCAAGTCAGCTGCGGGCAACAAAAAAGCAAAAAATGAAACTGCTAAAAAATCTCGTCTCGCAAAGTTGAAAGAAGAAGTAGTAGGACACAAGCCAATAATTGATTAAAGAACGAGAATCATGAAAAAGATATTATTTGTAATGATTGGAGCCGCATTGTTATCTTCTTGCGGTATCCTAAAAAAGTCCAAAATGGCTACTTTGAATCCTTTGGGCGTAACGGAGTATTACACTACTCCTGAAATGATTTATCAGTTGAACAGAGGTATGACCATCGCTGAAGTAAACAACACGTTGAAAGTGGAGCCTACAGACTTCTATTTGAATGCTCCTGATGGCTACAAGGTGATCACATACCGCTACAAGTTGCAATACCAGGATGTTCCAATGAAGAGAAAAGACCGTGCTATCTATTTAAGAGGTGGTCAAGAGCACTTCAAGGATACGGGCACCTTGTACGTTTTCTTCAATGCTTCCAATAACCAAATGATGCGTTACATCACAGATGAGGGAAGAGACAGTGCTGAGAAGTTGATGCGCAGCAAGCAAAAGATAGAGTCTAATGACTAGCCGATTTTTACATATAACATTAATTTTAATCTTCAACTGCTTCCTTTTGACTGAGAGGTCAAATGCGCAGGAGTTGACCGCAAGATTTGATTATGGAACCAGTGATTTTTTAGGCCATGCACAAACAACATTTGACTACTACTTAAATAAGAAGTATGGATTCAATTTGGGTTTGGATTTTGGTTTCGGAGAAATCAGACAATACAGAACCGGAGGAGGTTCTGGTATGATTGACACATGGGTGAACAGTAGCTTGTTCTATAAACAATTAAAATTAGGAGCTGTTCGAAGATTTTTTGTTGGTAAATCCTTCGTTGAGCCAATTGTTGGCATTGCTTATTGTTTTGGACCGGCAAATATAAATTTGGGTGGTGAAAAAATATCGAATGATGGTACACTGATTGTAAATGGAATCGAACTTCAATTTGCAGCAGAATATAACATCACGAAAAAATGGGCATTCAGGTTGCAATCAAGCGCTAGTAATACTGATGCATCTATTTCGTTCGGTATTCGTTACTCTTTCTTCTACAATGAGAAGTAAAGAGTCTAGTTATTAAAAAGGGCGGTCATTTGACCGCCCTTTTTATTTTCAATGAAGTTGTGTTATGCTTCAACTTTCTTATTCAATCTGTTCTTCAATTGCATCTTCCAAGTCTCACTCATCATGTACATCACGGGAACCACAATCAAGGTGATGAAGGTCGCAAAACTCAATCCAAATACAATGGTCCATGACAATGGTTTCCAGAAGGCCACACTGTCTCCTCCAAAGTGAATCTTTGGATTTAGTTCAGTGAATAGGGTGACAAAGTCAATGTTTAAACCTATTGCCAAAGGAATCATTCCCAAAATCGTGGCGGTAGCTGTCAACAATACAGGTGTCATTCTCACGCGTCCAGCTTCAATTACCGCCTCGCGCAGTTCCATCCCTTGTTCACGCAAGATGTCAGTGAACTCCACCAATAAGATTCCGTTTCTGACCACAATGCCCGCTAAAGCAACAATTCCTACACCGGTCATCACGATGACAATGTCCATGTTAAAGATGGCCAAGCCCAACAAGACTCCGATTACAGAGAAAATAATCTCAGACAAGATGATGACGGTGCGACCAATGGAGTTGAATTGCATAATCAAGATCAATACAATCAAGGCCAATGAAATCATCAATGCCGATCCCAAGAACGCCGCTGTCTCTTTTTGCTCTTCTTGCTCTCCAGCAAGGTTTACTGTAACTCCATTGGGTAGGTCGGTAAATTGAGCTGCTTTGGCTTGAATTTTCCCTACTACTTCATTGGGGTTGTATCCGGTCAAAACATTGGACTCCAATGTCACCACTCGCTTCTGATTTTTGCGCTTGATACCAGCATAGGTACTGGTATATTCTACATCAGCAAATGCAGACAAAGGAACCTGTCTAATCATTCCGCCCATATTCATGTCGCGGTAGGTGATAATCAAGTTGCGCAGGGCTTCGATATCATTGCGTTGGTCTTTCTTGTAACGCACTTGTATCGGATATTCATCAGAACCATCTCTGAACTTGGATGGATTGTCCAATCCAAAAACTGCTTTTCTGATTTCACTACCAATTTGTCCCATGGAAATACCTTCGCGGTTGGCGCGTTCACGATCAATTTTGATTTTAATCTCTGGCTTGTTCAATTGCAAGTCTGTTTTCAACTCCTCAACACCTGGAATCTGCGCTGCGTCAAGAAAATCTTTCATGCGCATGCTGGCAACTATCAAATCGTCAAATTCCTCACCATTGATTTCAATGCTGATGGGCTTGGCAGTGGGCGGGCCACTCTGCTCTTGATCAACCGCAATCTGAACTCCCGGAATTCCCTTCACCTCTGCGCGTACTTGGTCCAAAATAGCGGTGGTGGATTGTCCATTGCGCTTGGCAAACTCTACAAATCCAATTCCCACTTTTGCTTTGTGTGAGTATGGTGCACGATCCTCTTGGCTTTCATTGGCTCCTATTGCCACATTGGTAATGATACTTTCTACCAAAGGATTGTTTTCTCCAATGACTTTGTAAATCTTTTCCTCAATGATGTGGGCCACGCTATCTGTTGCTTTGGCGCTTGTTCCAACAGGAAGTGTCGCGTAAACATAGACAAAATTGGGATCAGCCTTGGGAAAGAAAACCACTTTGGGTTGTCGCAATCCGGTTACCATAAAAGACAACACCAATAAAGCAAGCGTACTGAACAAAATGGTCTTTGGTCGAGCCAAAGCCCAGGTCAAGAAATTTGCGTAACGTGTTTGTACTTTGGGCCAAGTTTTTCCTTGGAAGACCAGAATGGCATTTTCCAATACAAATTTGAAAAGCAAGTACACCAGCAATAAAGTAATGGTGAAATTACCCATTCCAAAACTGCCGCTGATGTAGAAAAGTGTAGCCAGGGCTAAAAATACTACCGTTGTGATTTTGGTCCCTTTGTTCCACTTGGATTTGTTGTGGTCTTCATCATGCGGTTTCATGAAATCCACGGCAAATACTGGATTAATGATGTAGGCCACTACCAAAGATGCAGTCAAAGTAATGATCAAAGTTATGGGCAGATAGTGCATGAATTTACCTATCACGCCACCCCAAAAAGCCAATGGTACAAATGGCGCCAGGGTAGTGGCTGTTCCACTCAAAACGGGTAGGAAAATTTCTCCAGCCGCTTTTTTAGCAGCTACCTTGATGGGAACTTTTCCGTTGTCAAAAATACGGTGGGTGTTTTCAATTACAACAATGGCGTCATCTACTACGATACCCAATCCCAACAAGAAACTGAACAATACAATCATGTTCATGGTAAAGTCAATGCCAGGCAATATCAAGAATGCAATGAACATGGAAAGAGGAACAGATAGGCCAACAAAAATGGCGTTGGTAACCCCCATGAAAAACATCAAAATGATCGTAACCAAAATAAATCCAATGATGATGGTATTAATCAAGTCATGAAGTGTTACACGTGTAGTGCGGCTTTGATCTCCAGTAATGACTACAGACAAATCTTTTGGCAACTTGCTTTCTTTCATTTCAGCAAGGATTTCATTGATCTTGTCAGAGGCATCAATCAAGTTCTCTCCGCCACGCTTGATAACATTCAACGTGATTACGTTCTTTTTGTCCAATCTACCGTAACTCTCCTGCTCTTTGAATCCATCACGAACGTCAGCGATGTCTTTCAAGTAAACCTTTGATCCCGATTGAGAACTAACAACCAAATTTCTGATTTCATCCACATTTTTAAATTCGCCGCTGACAGACAATGAGCGCTTTACATTGCCCATGTTGACTCCGCCACCGGAAATGGTCATGTTCTCATACATGATGGCGCGTTCAATATCACCCATGGTAAATTTAGAAGCTTGCATTTTGTAGATGTCCACATCAATTTGTATTTCTCTATCCAATGCACCTACGATGTCGACACGTGTAATTTCTCTTAGACCTTCGATTTTTTCTTGCAAATCTTCAGCATAGGTCTTTAAATCTGAGAGGCTGTAATTCCCTGCGATGTTCACAAAAAGAATCGGCATTTCTGAGAACTCAACCTCCATCACGTTTGGATCGGCAGGGAGGTTGTTGGGCAAATCTTTCTTTGCCTTATCTACAGCATCTTTTACCTTTTGTTTGGCTATGGGTACATCGACACTGGTATTGAATTCAATAATTACATTGCTGAAATCTTGAATGGAATTGCTGGTAACTTTTTTGACACCAGCGATGCTCTTCATTTGTTTTTCCAATGGCTTGGTCACTAGGTTTTCCATGTCTTCAGGTGAGGTTCCTGGATAAACAGTGGAAACATAAATGGTAGGAATAACAATATCTGGAAATTGTTCTTTAGGAATACTTTGATAAGACAAAATACCAGCCAGCGTAATGAATATGGTGAGCAGGTAAACGGTGGTTTTGTTGTCAATCGCCCAACTAGAGGGTTTGAACTCTTTGAATTTTTCTAACATAATTCTTCCTTAATTATTTGATGACTGAGCCATCTACAATGTTGAATTGACCTGTAGTAATGACCTCATCACCTGCAGAAAGACCTGAAGTAATTTCAGCTACACCATTGTATGTTTTTCCTGTTGTGATAATCGTTTTAACAGCAATTTTTTTGTTGTCTTTTTTACCTACTTTGTAAACGTATGTTTCATTACCTGAGCTCAGCAAAGCATTGATTGGTAAAACAAATGCATTGTCATTTTTGTAATCAACTACTTTCAAAACAGCCACCATGTTGGGTCTGTATTTATTGCCATCACCAGAGATGTTAGATTCAACAATGAAGGTACGAGTCATGGGGTTGATGAAACGCGCAACGTAAGAAGTTCTACTTTGAATTGTTTCATTGATGTCTGGAAAGTAAAGTTCTACTTCATCGCCATTTTTAACGGTGGGGGCATAAGATTCTGCGAATTCAGCCTTGACCTTCATCTTGCTTGAATTGATGACGCGGAACGCAGGGTCTGGCATTCCCGGTGCTGCATATTGGCCAATCTTAGCGCCAATGTGGTCAATGACACCAGCAATGGGCGCAGTAATTTTGGTCATGTTGATTTGCTCCTGTATTGCGCTGATTTGCTTTTCTATGGCTTCCTTATTGGTCTTGGCCTGTAAGAATTGCAATTCTGATCCAATCTTTTGATCCCATAATCTCTTTTGACGGTTGAAAACATCAGCTGCTAATGTCAATTGTGGTTGCAATGCATTCAATTGAGCGCTCATTACACTGTTGTCTGTTTCTCCCAACAATTGACCTTTGCTAACGGTTTGACCTTCTGAAACATAAATTTTGGTTACTACACCAGGCATTTGTGGTTGAACTGCCGCTTGAGATTCAGCATCTACAATACCTTGAACGTCGATGTAATGTCTGAAAATGGTAGGTGACATTGTAGTGGTGAGCACCTCTTTGGACTTGACTTCAATTCCGCCGTTTTGCGCCAATTGCGCCTCCAATTCTTGAATCTTGACATCCAATACTGAACGTTCAGCTTTAAGAGCTTCTAATTGCGCTTGTGGGTCTTTCGTGCCACATGCAGCTAGGATGATGGTTGATATAACAACCAAAGAAAAATACTTTTTCATGATATTATTGATTGAGGGCTTTTTGAAGTTCATCTTTTGTGTTTAATAATTGAAGCAAGGATTGAACGTAGTTCCCTTGAGCTTGCAATACCTGGTTGTTGGCTTGTGTCAATTCAAAACTAGAGACCAAACCTTCTTTGTATTTCTCATTGGTTTTGGTGAATATTTTTTCCGCAAGTGCCAAACTAGCCTTGTTGTTTTTTGTGGTGGCCAAAGCTGACATGTAATTGGTTTTTGCACTATTAAAAGCAAGCAGAGCTCCTTCTCTGGCCAGGGTAGTGATGGATTTTGATTTTTCCACTTCTAAGTTGGCGTATTGAATGGATTTGTAGCGCATGCCACCTGACAACAAAGGAATATTCATTTGTATCCCCCACAATTGTATGGGATACCACTGTTTTTTGGTATCGGCAAAATTAAATTCTTGACGCAATGCTTGGGTCTGAAGGTTATAGAATGCGGCCAAATTGGGCAACGCAGCAGCTTTTTTGTTTTTCAAATTGAGGGTTTGCATTCCCAAGGCCTGATTGGCCAATTGAACATCAAGATTTCCTTCAATACTTAATGGTGAAGATAACAGCGCTTCATTGGCAGATGTAGCCAAACTTTCGCTGTTGTCTTCTAATTCAATTTCCGTTTGAATAGCCATTCCCATTTTGAATTTTAAAAGGTCCAATGTGAGTTTGGCGTTGGCTTCTGCTACAACAATTCTGGAGATCCAATCATTCAGTGTCAATTGCAATTGATCTACATTTTGCTCCTCAAGAAATCCTTCTTTGTATAAGGCTTTTGTTTCATTGAGAGATTGTTCAATCAATTTTTTTCCGTTGTTTAATAATACAATACTTTCCTTAGCGATAACAGCCAAGTGATAGGCTTGTGCTACTTCATGTTTGATGAGAAACGCAGATTTTTTGACCTGCGTATTGGTTAGTTTTGCGTATTCTCTAGAAGCTTGAAGTCCAACCAACCATGAACCATCAAAGAGCAATTGTGATCCGCTCACTCCCGCTGTCATTTGGTGGGGAACCCCAAATTTTATTTTGGTTTCAGTTGGTCCAAAAATTCCTGCTGGAATAACAGATGTTGGAAGGTCAATAAAGTTTTGATACTGCACGGATCCATTCAATTGGGGCAATCCCATGGCCAGTAGTTGATCAGCTTGCAATTTAGCCAATTGCTCATCATACAGGGCTTGTGTAACGCTATTGGCATTTTTTGTTGCGAACTCTTGCGCTTTGATCAGCGATAGTTTCTGCTGACCTGATAGGTTGTTGTAAATAACAACAAGAACCATCAAGAGTAATTTTACTTTGGTGCTCATGAATTGTTTTTTCTTTTCTGCTTAATTTTTGATTTCGGTTGTTCTAATATTTTCAGTCCTTTTTCACTCGCAATCCCTCTGATGTGGTAATGAAATGACTCCAAATAAACATCTGACATGAGGAATTGTTGCGGAGGAAACACATTGGGATCCAAGAGCATCTCCATACGACCTATGTAAATGCGTGAGACAATTTCTGGACTGATGTCTTTTCGGTAAAGGCCTTCCTTTTGTCCTTTGATGATGTTGTTGTGGATGCTTTTGTAAACTACTTTCCTGCGGTTCTCTTGCATTTTTCTTGACACAGCAGGATAGTATTTCTCCAAATCAAAGGCAACCGCAGGATGTACATTTTCTAGTACGGACAATACCCATTTTTTGATGAGCAAACTTTCATCAATGGCGTTCACTTTTTGAGCGGAGATTTCCTTAATGGCCTCGATTTCTCTTTGACCAAATAGATCAGTGGCTTTCTCTACCAACTCCTCCTTGTCTTTGACAAACAAGTAGAGTGTTTTCTTGGAGATACCCAAAGCTTTTGACATGTCGTCCATATTGACACTTTTAATGCCTTGACGCATGAAAACACGCAGTGCTTTTTCGATGATGTCTTGTTCCTTGGCTTCCATTTGGCCGCGCGAAGATAATCGAAAAAAACACATTGGAAACGAAAAACTGTTAAAAACGTTTCCTTTGTATCCCTTTAGGGTTAGGTATAAAAAAAGGGTGCGAAGACCGCACCCTTTTACAATCGAAAAAGACGATTATTTTTTCTTTCCTTTTGCTGGAGCCTCTTCTGCTTGAGAAGCAGCGATAGAAGCACGAGTAGCTTGAATAGCAAGGATGGCTGAAGCTTCTGCCTCCAAGAATACTACACCTGGGATTTGTACCTCACGTACACGGATCATATCGCCAATATTCAATTTGGTAATGTCCAAAGTGATGTCATTTGGAAGATCCTCAGGCTTAGCAAATACACGAACTTTTCTGTAGTTGATAGCCAAACGACCACCCGCCTTTACACCTTCAGAGTTTCCAGTTACACGAACAGGCAAAGAAGTCTTTACTGCCTTTCCAGGAACCAACTCTAAAAAGTCAAGATGTACAATTTTGTCAGTCACTGGGTGACGCTGTACTTCTTGGATGATGGAAGCATATTTGGTACCGTTGATATCCAAGTTGATTTGCAAGGTGTCAGACATGGCCATGATTTTGTCCATCTCAATTTTACCTACTGAAAAATGCACTTGGTTTCCGCCACCGTACATAACGGCTGGGATACGGTTAGCAAGGCGCAACGCGCTTGCATCTTGTCTTCCTACGTTCTCTCTTGGAGAACCGCTCAATTCAAATTGCTTCATTTTATTTGGTTTTTAATTTATTTCTAATTCTTGTGTTTCTCTTTCTCTTTCTTTCGTTCCCTTCATCTCCTCATCTCCTCAGGGCGAATATCAATTCGCCCCTACATCCCCTCATTCCTTCATTCCTTCATTCCTTCATCCCTTAAATGCTGATGAAATGCGAACTTATACTTTTGTTTTCAATCAAATTGTGTAACACATCTCCAAAAAGTTGAGCGGTGCTCACCACACGGATTTTATCCTTGGGGTGTCCATCTTTTAAAGGAATACTGTCAGAAACGATTACTTCCAAAAGCTTCGAGTCTTGTATTCTTTCATAAGCTTGTCCGCTTAACACAGCATGCGTACACATGGCTCTCACACTCAAAGCACCATTCTCTAACATCATCTCTGCAGCTTTGCACAGGGTGCCTGCCGTATCAATCATGTCATCAATCAATACTACATTTTTTCCTTTCACATCACCGATAACGGTCATGCTTTCAATTTGATTGGCCACTTTTCTTTGTTTGTAACAAATGGCCAAATCAACACCCAACAATTTGGCATAAGCATTGGCACGTTTGGTACCACCCGTATCAGGCGCAGCAATAACCAAATCTGCAATATTCATCTCTTGCAACAAAGGGGCGAAGAGTGTGCTGCAATACAAATGATCTACAGGAACTTCAAAGAAACCTTGGATTTGCTCTGCATGAAGATCCATGGTGATTACGCGGTTGACTCCGGCAGCTGTCAATAAATTGGCCACCAACTTGGCTCCGATTGGAACACGGGGTTTGTCCTTGCGGTCTTGACGCGCAAAACCGAAGTAGGGCATAACAGCGATGATTCTTTTTGCTGATGCGCGTTTGGCTGCATCAATCAAAAGCAACAATTCCATTAAGTGGTCTGATGGAGGAAAGGTGGATTGGACAATGACAACATCCTTTCCTCTTACTGTTTCTTCAATCGAAGGCGAAAATTCTCCATCGCTGAAACGTTGGATAATGACTTTACCCAATTTGTCCCCAAAAGCTTTGGCAATGCCCTCTCCCAAAGTTTGGGAACCGGAACCTGCTATAATTTTAACCATGTCATTCATTAGTATACTGCTTATGGGGCGGCTAAGATAATTCAAAACCTTTTACGGTCTGTTCAAAACTTGGGTTTTTCGGTAAAACATAACACAGAAGACCACCCATAACGCAATACTGATAGACCAGAACAATGGTGCAGTAGACCAATGATCAGCAGGAGTGCTCAATGATTGAAAATAATGGTAAAGCACAATGCTCATCAAGTTGTTGCCGACATGCGCAACGATAGGATACCACAAGTTGCCAGTGAGTTGGTAAAGATAACCCAGTCCGGCTCCAAGAATGCATCGTGGGATAAAACCTTCCCATTCAAAATGGATGATGGAGAACAATAGCCCCACTAACCAAATGGCGACATGCACATTTATTTTCTTTCGGAGGTTATGCAGGAGAATACCTCTAAAAAAAAACTCTTCCAAAATGCCTGGAAAAACGGACATGATTAACACGCTTTGCAATACTCCAATGATTGTTTTTTGAGACAAAATTTTTTCTTGAATGATGATAGCGTTGTTGTCTTTTGATACCAATAGATTTTTCAATGATGGTGAGGCATCAAGGATGTTTTGGTTGATCCAACTTAACATTTCAATCAAGCCAAAAGAAGTCAAAGTCAATGCAAGTGTGTAGAGCGTGATGGGAATGTGAAGTGAATGCAAAGATTGTAATTGTTCTGTCTTAAAATTTTTCGAACGGAACATGAACCACAGCCAGGGAGCCAAAAAGAAAAAAGATTGTTGAATAACATTGGCCCAGCCCAGTAAGAGTGATTGATTTTCAGTTAGATAAAGGATGGAATCACTGGAAAAAGGCACTTCAAATGCCGCAAGCCATCCAGCGCTTAGGGTTGTACCAAGCCCAAAGGAAATGAGGAGAACAGCAAAAAGTTCAGAAATATTGATTTTCATGGTATTTAGGTGTTTTTCCATGGTGCAAAATTAGGGGAAGGTTAATTTTTTTTAAAAAGTTCTTGGGAATTCCAAAAAGTAATTTCTACATTAGCAAAGACGCAAAGGTCGTCGCTTAACCTAAATAACTTAATTATTAATCTATGAAGTACTTGGATTCTATTCCATGGGAAAGCCCTACTATCAAGGTCTTTTCGAATGAAAGGAGTTGTGCTAAAAACCAAACTAGCTCAAGCCTCCTTACCTTTCTAAGGTCAATTGCATTGACTCTTTTTGTTCTGTTATCAATTGCGTCAGATTCATTTGCGCAGTTGACTCCAACCACTTGGAATTTTGCCGCTAACTCAACCGGTTGGACTGGAAACTTTACAAGATCAACCGCCACCAATGCAACTATGTGTGGCTCAGCAGGTATGAGGAGGAATTTGTACAATTTCGCAACCACGGGTAATTTGGTTACCCCAGTTCTTCCGGGAACAAACAATGCGGGGTTGGTTACGATATCCTATAATTACAAAGCAGCCAATTATAATTCTCCGTTTGGTGCAGTGAATCCTTGGGGGTCTTTTAACGTTCAATACGGTTCAACAGCTACGGGTCCTTGGACCACTTTTGCTACTGTATCTCAAGAGACTCAGACCGGATCATGTTTAACGAAAACACATACTTTTACCCCTCCATTGGGAAATGTTTTTATTAAATTTGATTGTTTTTGGACTGCTGGGGACTATTATTTGTCATTTGATGATGTTCAAGTTGTCTCTCAAGGAGCAGCTCCTTCATGTTTTGCACCAACAGCTTTAACAAATTCAGGGTTGAGCATCTCAGGAGCGACAATTAGCTGGACGGCTCCAGCTACGGCTCCCTCTAGCGGATATGATTTTGAATTGCGCACATCCGGCGCAGCGGGATCAGGTTCTTCTGGACTGTCATTGAGCGGTGGAACTGCAAATACCACTTATACTTTCACAGGTCTCGCAGCCAATACAAACTACACCCTTTATGTCCGGTCAAATTGTGGTGGCTCAGATGTTAGTGCTTGGGCTTCAACAACATTCTTTACAGGGTATTGCCAAGCTACAGGAACCAGCTCTTCAACGCAAATAACGAGTGTTGCCCTAAATGGAATTAGTTCCTTGACCAATACATCAGCAGGAAATGCTGGTTACGGAAACTTCTCAGCTCAAAGTTTTCAGACTGAGGCTTCAGGCGTGGTTTCTTGGACCATTGCTTCAACAGGTGGACCTGGATTAGCCATTTGGGTAGATTGGAATAATAACCTTACTTTCGAGACAAGCGAGAGAATGTATAACTCAGCTGCGTATGTATCAAGTCCTACCAGTGGAACTTTTACGGTTCCAGTAGGAACTGCTTCAGGTTCTTATAGATTGCGTATTGTGGCTGACTATAATGGAACAAGTCCAGTTTCTTGTCCGAGCAATATCAATGGTGAAACGGAAGATTATAGTTTGACCATCGTACCCGCTTGTTCTGGAACGCCTAGTACGCCTACTGTTTCAGAATCAGCATCTGCTATTTGCCCTGGTCAAACATTTACATTTACAGGATCTAACTATGGTGCTTTTTCGGGTATCACAAAACAGTGGAAAGTTTCCAGTGTTTCGGGTGGTCCCTACACGGATATTGTTGGTGCGACATCAAATAATTACACTACACCGGCAATGACGGTGTCTGGTAGTTACTATTATGTCGTTCAATCTACATGTACAGCCTCCGGCTTGACATCACAATCAAATGAGACTTATGTTAGCGTTTACAATAATCCTAACGTTGTCATCTCAGGTCCCAACGGTGGAGCTTTCTGCGGTACGCAAGAAATGACTGCATCTGGTGCATCTACTTATACATGGGCTCCTGCCAATAGAGTCAGCGCAACAACAGGTACTTCTGTTTTCTTTGTTGGAACTTCCAATTCAAGCATCACTGTTACCGGTGTAAATGCCAATGGTTGTACTGCCACGTCACCTGCTTTTGCAGTGACTTACACAGCACCAACGGACATTACATTAACTTCAAGTGTAACCAACTTCTGCGGAACAGGTGGAACAGCTGTAATTACTGCAACTTCAGGCGCTGCTTATACCTATACTTATGATGTTGGTGGCGGAGACGCTACCTTGTCTAATGCAGCAGCTGCTTCAGTTGATGCCAACATGACAGTGACCAGTGCAATCCGTGTAACAGGAAACGAAGCTACAACAGGATGTTCTTCTCAAGCTGTAAAGAGTGTGGGTGTTTATCCATTGCCAACGGCAACGGTGACCACAACTGCTTCAGGTGTTTGTCCTGGTACAGCCGCTACCATCAACTCTGGATTGAGTGCAGGTAACTTTACTGTTTCTTCTATTCCATGGGCTGCCACAACAGCTCCTGCCAATGCAGGTGTTTTGATGAACAACGGTACTGCAGTAACTGCATTGTCTGGTGGTTCATTGGATGACGGAGGTTGGGGTGGAATTCCAATTGGATTCAATTTCAATTTCTTTGGAACCAACTTCAGCTCTCTAGCATGCGGAACCAACGGTTTGGTAATGTTCGGAACTGTTCCTGGTTACACCACTTCTCCAGGTCAATTAGGTCAATATAGTTTCTCAGGTAGTGCAACCAATTGTACTCCTGCAGGTCCAGGAACTGGAAGATATTTCCCCAACTGTAACAACCCTGGAAACATTATTGCTTTGATGGCAGCTGATGGTCATGCAGGTACTTCTACTAATGGAAGTATCAAGTATTGGACAGAAGGTTATGCTCCAAACAGAATCTTTAACTTGAAATACAACAATTACAATTTCTATTCTGCCAATCCTCAGTTCACAGCTACATTGCGCTTGTATGAGACTACAGGTATCGTAGATATTTTGATTGATTCTAAGACATACTCAAACACAGCGATTGTTGGTTTGCAGGACGCTACAAAAACAATCGGTGCTGTAGCTCCAAATCGTCCAACAAGTTCAACGAATACTGTTGCGGCTTGGACTGTTGCAGCAGGAAGTGGTGAGGCTTGGAGATTCTCTCCTCCCGCAAACTATGCGGTTAATTGGTTCGCTAACGGAACGCAATTGCCAGCTCAAGTAACTTCTCCATCCAATGGATTCAACGAGTTCTCATATGCTGTTTCTCCTTCAGTAACGACTGATTATAGCATCATTTACACCAATACTTTGACTGGTTGCGCCAATTCAGCTGGTTCTGCTGAAGTAACAATGGAAGTATTGAGCAGCACTGCTCCAACTGGTGTAACTACAATTGCAACTGACTCTACGGTTTGTAGTGGTATTGGTTTCGATTTGAGCACTTCATTCACAGGAATCACAGACGGTCAAACCTACCAATGGCAGGTTTCTACTGATGCTGGTTTGACTTGGAATGACATTTTGGATGATACGTTGATTACCGCAATTGGAATTACTCAGACTGTTGCTTCTTCTTACCGTATTGGTATTTCTCAGTGCGGTGGTACTGTAGCATATTCTTCTCCACTTGCTGTTAGCTTGAATCCTTATCAAGATTGCTATTGCACTCCAGGTTATACTACAGGTACAGGTGTTGGAGACTTAATTTCTAATGTAGAAATTGCTGGAACCACATTGTCAAATAATACAGGTTTCGTGCAAGGTACTCCTTCATTTACTTACTACACTGGACAAGCCAACTACACAGCTTCTTTGTTGCCATCCTCTTCTTACACTGTAAACGTGTCAACGGGTGAGTGGGGATCACAAGGCTTTGCTGCATGGATTGACTACAACGATGATGGTATTTTCACCACATCTACAGATCCTTTGTTGAACGAGCGCATTGGATTTACACCTACAACCATCGGAACAGGTGTTACAACCGGACAGATCAATGCTTCAGCATCCTTCACCATCACTTTGGCTTGTACGCCCCCAGCTGGTGACCACAGAATGCGTGTTCGTTGTGCATATGCTACCAATGGTGGAAACATCGATCCTTGCCTTACCTATAGTTATGGTGAGACAGAGGACTATTTGGTGACTATTCAGGCAGCCCCAACATGTCCCAATCCTGGTGCGATGACTGTACCTTCAGCTACAATCAATGCCAATGATGTTACATTGCAGTGGTTGACTGGATGTTCGACTGCTACCAATTACGATTTTGAATATGGACCTGCAGGATTTACTGCTGGAACAGGTACTACCGTTTCTGGTACTGTGGCTTTGAGTGCAACAGGTGATACTGCTACCTATGTTTTGTCTGGATTGAATTCATTGACTGATTACACTGTATACTACCGTGCCAATTGTGGTACTGGTGATTATAGTGCATGGTCTTTGGTTCCAACCAACTTTACTACAGCTCCATCATGTTTCCCTCCATCAGCTGTTACTGTAACCAACGTTACTACCAGCGGTGCAACGGTAACATGGACGTCTAACCCATTGAGCCCTTCTGCTAATTACCAATACATTCTTTCAGAAACCAATACAGCTCCAGTCAACGGTGTTGTAGCTGGAACAGTTGATTTGGCTGGCACTACAGTAACTTTAACAGGTTTGACATCAATGACTACTTACTACATGTGGGTACGTTCTGATTGTGGGTCAGGAGATCGTTCAGTTTGGACATCTGTTGCCACTATCGCAGTTAATCCTTGTATGCCAGGTTATACCACAGGTACAGCAGCCGGTGATATGATAGCTAGAGTAGCTATTACCGGTACTACGTTGTCTAACTACAGCGGATTTGCGGCTGGAGATCCATCTTATGAGTACTTTGCTCCAAATACAGATAGCACTACTGCAACGATGAATGCAGGAGGAACTTATACTGTTAACGTATCTACCGGTGAGTGGGGAGATCAGGGCTTTGCGGCTTGGATTGACTACAATGATGATGGAATTTTTACGACATCAGTTGATCCAGCGTTGAACGAGCGTATTGGTTATACCAATGGTACAATTGGTACAGGTTTGACAACTGGTCAAATCAATGCATCTGCATCATTCACCATCAACTTGGGATGTACGCCTCCAGTGGGTACACACAGAATGCGTGTACGTTGTGTTTATGCACAGAATGGTAGCTTAGTTGACCCTTGTAATACTCAGTCTTATGGACAAACAGAGGATTATATGGTAAACATTGCTGGTATTGTTCCATTTACGCCAACTTTCACAGCTTCATCAGCCACAGCATGTACAGGTGCGACTGCAGCAGTAGTTTATACCACACAAGCAGGTCAAACTTCTTACACTTGGTCTTATTTGGATAATGCTAATAATGCCTTGGTGAGCGGTACTGACTATTCTGTTACATACAGTGCAACCAACGAATCGTCTACAGTAACATGGTTAACTGCAGGAGCAAGAAAAGTTCAAGTGAATTACAATAACCCTGCTGGTTGTTCTTCAACCGGAGCTGCTACAACAAATACTACAGTTACTTTGCAAACCGTACCAGGTTCATTGTTATTCGCAGCTAACGCCTCTAATACTGGAGGTACGATTACCTACAATGCTACTGGTGCCATTGGTTCAACAGCAGGTGGATGGCAGAGATCAATTGATGGTGGTACTACTTGGACTGCTATTTCTCCAAATGGTTCTAACTCTTATACTTTCAACAACCTAACCGTTGAGACCAAGTTCAGAGTATTAGTTACCAATGGTACTTGTTCAACATTGCCTACCAACGTTATCACTGGATACGTTCCAGGTGCTGGCGTAGCCAATGCCGTTGCGGTAAATACCATCGGTCAGTTTGGAACTGGTGTTCAAACATCTTACACAACCAATTTGGCTAATATTGCAGGAAACGAGGTTTGGTATTCTTTCACCGCTGGTGCTAATGCAATCAGAATTTCTGTTGTAGGTGCAAGTGGTGTTGCGGATGACAATGAGATTTCATTGTACGAAGGCCCTGCTTCTACACCAATGATTCCTTTGATGACTGAGAATGATGTTACCTTGAGTTCATCTGTTACTGAGAAAGGAAGTGAGATTTTGTTGACAGACCAATTGGTTCCTGGCCAATCTTATTTCTTCTCTGTGAAGAACAACAATGCTACAGCAGGTCCTGTATCTATCGTTGTTTCTTACTTGAGAGCTTCTGAAGCGGATATCATGCCTTACACGAACTACACTGGAGTTTACAATACAACTTGTCAAAACTTCAAAGCTAAGTTCCGTGCCAACTCTACAGGTTACACGGTTAAGCGTTGGGCTGATCAAACAGCAGCCAATGACGCTGTAGCGACAGGAACTGGAACTCCAGCTTATGTTTTTGCAATCCCTCCAGGAACAGGAACGGTTGCTTCAACTATTTGTCAGTTGGGTAGATTGTTACCTGCTAACATTGCGAGCGGAGCTGCGGTGACTTATTATGTTACAGTTGATGCTACATACAACTTGTCAGATGCTGCTGGAAACATGAATGCTTTAACAGCAATGGGTTCAGTTGTTTCAGCAATTGGATTAAATTCTGAAGCTGATTTGAATGTGCGTACTAGCGATCGTTGCCCAGTATCTAAAATCGTGGCAACTGGTACTATTGCAACCAATCGTTCAGTTTGCGGAGTACGCAATTATGACTATGAGTTTGCTATGGTATTGCCAAGCGTAAGTTTACCTGTAAACGCATCTGGTCCTGTTGGCGGCTCTCGTATCCTAGCCATCAGCACTGTACCTGGAATCGGAAATGGTCAAACCTATGATGTTCGCATTCGTGCTAAGCATTTGGATAACGTGACCAATTCTAACTACGGAACAACTGCATGTGTTAAAACCACTGGTGTAGCTGGTATGCCAACCATCGAAGATGAAGGCGTTATCGCTGAGCGTTCTTTCAATGGTGTTACAACTAGCATCTATCCTAACCCCAACAATGGTTCTAGTGTAAACTTGAACGTTGATGGAATGGAAGGTGAATTGCAAGTAAGCATCACTGATGCAACTGGTCGTATGGTTTATAGCAACCGCTACATCGTAGAAGGTGCAATGAATACTACTATGGACTTTGGTCAGACTTTGGCTGGCGGATTGTACATGGTTGAAATGGTTCAAAACGGTCAATTGAACACCATGAGAATGGTGGTTAACCGATAAGATCATTCTGATATCTGATGAAAGGGCGCCCAACGGGCGCCCTTTTTGTTTGTCATAAACACAAGACATCGTTAAATAGACCCAATAAAAAAAGGACCCATTATGGGCCCTCTTTCAAACTAAAAACTAAAAACTAAAAGGAAAACGTCAATTAAAACTCAAACTTGTACTGCGTAACTTCAGATTGGTAAGTATAATCCAACCACAAGTCTTTATTTGTCAAACGAACAATGCGCATTGCGTCACGATATCCGTCGCTGTCTTTCATGATCAAAGAATCATCTTTGAATTCCCAAGTAAAGCCTGCGGTCTCCATCGCAGAATCACCTGGATAAAACTCTTTCATAGTCCCTGACCCATCCTTTTCAAAAATTAAGCGCAAGTCATACCCTGATGGAAGCGTCGGCTCACCTGCAATAGTAGTTGCACCATTCACAGTAATTTCTTTGATTTTCCAATCTCCCGCCAAACGACCTTTTTTCGATCTTAAGGAGAAACCTGGCCCTTCTTCGTAACGACCACAAGATGCCAAAACCAATAGTCCTGAACCCATGAATAAAAAAACTTTTTTCATTTCATTTAATTTGTACACGAATAAACATAGAAATCATAGAAATATCCAAATTTGAACATCGCTTCAGCTCAAAAATACTCCTTTTGGAGTAGAAAAAAAGCCGCTCAATGAGCGGCCTTGGATGAAAAATAAAACGATTATTTCGATTCAAATTTATACTGAACCACTTCTTTTTGTCCATTGTAAGTATCGGTCAAATCAAACCAAAACTCTTTGTTGGTTAATCGAACAATTCTAAATGCCTCTCTGTAACCATCAGAATATTTGTTTACCAATGAATCATCCTTGAATTCCCAGGTACCCGTTTCTGGCGTACTTGGGGTATCCGAATAAGTTGAACTAAGAGAGAATTTACCATCCTTCTCGAAAGTAAAATTCAGTTCATACCCCGCTGGCAATGTAGGAACTCCATCAACGGTGGTTGACCCATTAATCTTAATTTCAGTAACCTTCCAATCTCCAGCCAAACGGGCCTTCTTGGATCTTAAAGTAAAACCGGGACCTTCTTCATAACGTCCGCAAGAGGCCAATAACAATAGGCCTGCACTCAAAATAAATAAACCTTTTTTCATTTGTATAGTATAATTTAAACAAATCTAAAATACTAC
>CANGVU010000004.1 GCA_947457325.1 Flavobacteriales bacterium
CAATAATAGGAATCTATTCGAGTATCTCTCACTTCATTTCCCACCTTGTATTCTAATACAACGTCTTTTTTTGCTGGTTTTGGTGCGCTCATTTTTACTTTTTTTTGACTCAATAATTTTTCCGGTGCTAAAATCGCGCAAATTGACAGAACCGCGATGCATCCAAAGGTTTTAATTTTCATGTTCTTCATTGTTCGACATTAAAAAAGACATCCATTGCAAATCTTGTGCAATGGTGATTTTGATATTCCCATTTCTCCCATCTACCAGATGGATTAACCCTCCATCCGCCTCTAAAACTGATGCATCGTCCGTGAATGCTTTTGTATAATCCTGCTGATATGCTTTTTTCAGCGCTCGAGCTCTAAAAAACTGAGGCGTTTGGATAATGCGATAATCATCTCGGTGCACTGCACTCCATTTTTCATCTTGCCATTTCCTCAAACTATCACTCACAGGCAACGCTGGAATTGCGTTATCATATGCATCAAGCTCAGCCTCTAATTTAAGGATAAATGAGTCATCTATGTTGGGACGGGCCGCATCATGAATCAGCACAACCTCCGCTGTATCTGGAATAAGAGCCAAAGCATTTTGAACGGAATGAAAACGTTCTTTCCCGCCCAAAGCTATGTGATGATTGGGGAAATGATACATTTCAGAAAGTGAAGTCAAGAACAGTTGGTCATCCGGATGAATAACTACAACGATATGGTAATCCAGCGAAGCGAAAACCTCCATGCTGTGCTGCAGCACGGGCTTGTTATTTAGCAAAACAAACTGTTTAGGTACATCACTCCCAAACCTGTTGCCCCTTCCAGCGGCTACGATAACGGCCCATTTATCTGCTTTGATCACACTGCAAATGAAAGCATAAAAGGCTTATTTGTAAATCCGTAACCTCAAAAATTGCAACCTTTTATTGATTTCTTCGTAAATTCGGGCAAAAGATTTTAGCATGACTAGAAATTTATCCCTGTTGCAATTGATCATTGCCACTTTTATGATCACTTCCACTTTGGATTCGGCTTCTCAGATGACCGCGGATTTCAACAGTGGAATTCCTTCAGGATGGACCACCAACAACCAGTGGACGCATGATACATCATCTCCAATAAATGGAGCTGGTTCCATCAGACACAACAACAACGGATATACTTCGGGAAGTTCCGTTTACACATGTGCATCAGCTGCTGTTAATGGCAGTATGAGCAATATTTCTGGAGTAAATACGACATGGAGTTTTAAGGTTAGGACTTTTGCCAAAAGTGTGGGTGCCGGATCAAAATTCTGGGTTGTTTTGGCATCAGATGTTGCTACGCCATTTATCAGCTCAACGGGAAATGTGGCCTATGGCACACCCTCTGAAAAATTTTCAGGATACGCTATTGGCATCAATCCTTTTGGCTCAGCACCAAATAACACCCGAAAATTGCAATTGATGCGTGTTGATGCCGGCGTAGCGACACGTTTGACGGAAATCAACGGTGGAATCAACTCCACTACTGGCCCCAATACCATTTCATGGACTTCCACTTCAGCATGGGGCTACGGAGCACAGAGTATAGCTAACGCTGTTGGCATTACTGTTATTCGAAGTGCCAGTGGATCTTGGACTGTTGAGGTTGACTTTGATGGCAACGGTGCAACCGATGCCACAAGTACGGCCTTAACGGACAACACGTATTCCAACATGAGCTATGTTGGATTAACTTCTTTGTACACCACATCATCAGGAACACCAGTAGCCAATTCTGTTTACAACAATTTCTCTTTTGATGATTTAAGTATCTCGCAAACTTCAAGCGCTGCAACTTATTACAGTATTGCATCGGGCAACATGAGCAGTGGTTCTGTTTGGTCATTGACAGATGGTGGTGCCGCAGTTACTCCTTCATTCAACATCAACACTGACATCATTGTAAAGCATGCCATCACCATTGATGGATCATACAATTTATCTGATTTGACCATATCATCCGGTGGAAGTTTAACGGCCAATGGTGCTGCACAAAGTTTGACCCTCAGCGGAAATTGGACAAATAACAATGCAACAACGTCATTTGTCCCAAAATTCGGAAGCAGCTGTTGCTCTGAAGGTTGTGAAGTGATTATGGCTGGTACATCTAACCAAATCATTGGCGGAACGGCAGGGACACAATTCATGGACCTTACCATAAACAATAGCGCAGGTGTTAACTTGAATGCACCTGTGTTTGTGTCCAACACTGTATATCCAGAAGTAGGTACACTGACTACAGATGGACCAGGTGGCAGCTTGTCGTTGCTTTCTAATGCAACTTGTTCAGGATCCATCCACACCATTGCTAGCGGTGCTGATGTTTCCGGACCTGTTACTTTGCAACGCTACCTTCCATCCAATTCAGCCAGCAATTGGATGTTCCTGTCTTGTCCATTATATGCCAATAGCGCTTTGACTTCAAGACTTTCACCTGCCGTTGCATGGGCAGCAAAAACGGTCAATGGCGTTTCTTATCCTGTTCTTGCCATGACCTCCAACACCATCAAGTGGTACAACGAAACACTTTCCGGGGTGTCAAATTTTGGCTTTACCGTTGTCAATCCAACCACAGGTCAATTGAATCCAATGCTCGGATACAATGTGTTCTCCAATGCCTCAGCCAAGACCATCAACCCAACTGGTTATTTCGGCAAAGGAACAAGAACAGCTACTTTGACCTACACTGCCAGTGGTGCTGTTGAATCTTATGGAAGAAATCTAATAGCCAATCCATTCCCATCTGAAATTGATTGGAGTGTGGTGGAAAACAACAGCTCTAACATCGGTGCATACTTTGTTTACGATTACCAAAGTTCTAACTACTTATATTACAACAACAATGACGGTTCATTCAATACTTCTTCTGGATATCCAGATGGTATTGGAAAATACATTCCCCATAGCCAAAGCTTTTTCGTCATTGCCACTTCTGGTGGTCAAATCGTGAACTTCCCAGAATCATCTAAAGTAAGCAGATGTTCTCCCAAAGCTTTTGAAAGAAGCGAAGGTGGTTACCCTGTATTTGCCATGGAATTGAGCACGCAAGACGAGAAATTCAAGGATCAATCCAACGTTATTTTAAACCCTGAAGCGCAAGAGGGTTATGATGAAGGGTTAGACATCTCAGACATGTTTGACACTGATCGTTCTCATGCCAACATTTCTTTTGTCACACAAGATCAACAAGTCCTCGTAGCCAACTCTATTCACCCCAATCAAAATGTTACCATGCAGATACAATTGGATGTTATGGCAGAAGGCATAGAGTGGGCTTCACTTGGTGTTAAAAGATTTGCTGAAGGCGAATGGTATATGACCGTTGGTTTGCCTACCATGCAATACAGCCAAGATGGCAATGCTTGGAATACTGTTCATGCCGGTGAAGTGGTGCAATGCTTTGAAAATACCAGATTCAACATCCCTGTTCAAGGTGAAATGCACGGACAGATTGGTTCTTTGACTTATTGTCCTGAAGGTGGTTGCATCAACGCTGCTGCATTGGCTGGTGACGCGTCTAAGCTAGAAGTACTGTTGAGTCGTCAACAAATGGTGGTGCGCAATGCAGGCCAAGTGTTGACACAAATCGTTGTCATGGATGCATTGGGAAAAACCATTCAAACTTGGAACGGGTCAAACCCGCAGTGGGAGATGGATACAGATGGCATGTCCAAAGGCGTTTACCTTGTTCAAGCTACCAATGAAAACGGCCAAGTATTGGTTCAGAAAGTAGTATTGCCATAAAAGAATAATAAGATCACAAAAGGGTAGCCATTTGCGCTACCCTTTTTATTTTTACATCCATGAAGTTTCTCATCGCTGGTCTTGGAAATATTGGTTTTGAATACAACAATACCCGACACAACATCGGGTTTGATGTGGTGAACTTTCTGGCCGAAAAACACGGTGGAATTTGGAAAACTTCTCGCTATGCAGATGTTGCTGAAATCAGGGTCAAAGGGAAAACGTTGGTGCTCATCAAACCTTCCACTTACATGAATCTGTCCGGCAATGCGGTTCGCTACTGGCTGCAAGAAGAGAAACTCACACCTTCTCAGTGTTTGGTTATCACCGACGATTTGGCTTTGCCTTTTGGAAAATTGAGAATGCGACCCAAAGGCAGCGACGGCGGGCACAACGGATTAAAACACATCCAAGCCATACTAAACACCGATCAATATCCACGTCTCAGATTTGGTGTTGGTTCTGAATTCTCCAAAGGAAAACAAGTAGATTATGTTTTAGGTGTTTGGAATGAAGAAGAACTAAAAACATTAGAAGCCCGCATCGAAAAAGCTGCAGAGGGCTGCATTCATTTTGTCCAAATGGGATTGGAGCGCGCGATGAACATCGTTAATGCTTCTTGATTTTTCTGTTCTTTTCTCCGGTCCGCAAATCTGAATATCTTGGATCCTCTTCGTAAGCGAGCTTGGTCATGGCATCCACCTCGATATTGTACACACCCATCTCCTCAATGACGCGACCTTGAATGTGGTAAATGCCCGAACCACGCCAAGACATGTTGTCTTTTCCTACAACAGGAAAATGCGCGGTATCAATGAACTCTCCTTCTGCATCAATAAAATTACCAAAGTACATGCGATCCCCTTTGCTCGTTCTGGTGGGCTTACATGTAATGAAATATCCCAACACGGCTACCTGCTTTCCCAAGAATTCGGGTAACAGTCGGGCAGGAACACCAACACCTTTCCACTCCGTTGGCAACAAATCAAATGGACTGCACAATGGGAAGCCCAACAACTCCAATTGATCAAAGGCATCCTCCAATGGGAGATCGACCAAATTAGGGATATCAAATTGCTTTCTTTCCACTCCAAACAGCGACTGCTCTTGGACATCCCATCGCTGCGTAAAATACAACTGCGCCTTCCACAACAATTGCTTTTTACTTTGTCCCAAAAACCGAAAAGCACCCACACGAATGAGCAAGGTGCATTGCTCAACGCCAATGCGAACGCGATCTAGAAAATCCTCAAAATCCTTGAACGAACCGTTGTTCCTTCTCGCCAATAGCAGACGTTCAATCAACGGATGCTCCAAGTCCTTGATCATCCCCAATCCCAGGAATATATCTCGTCCTTGAATGATGGTCACTGCGCTGCTCTTTTGAATGCTTGGCGGATGAATGATTGCTCCTTTCCTTCTCGCCTCATGCACATAAAACTCTACCGAATAAAAACCACCGCCGTTGTTCAAAGTGGCTACCATGTATTCCAATGGGAAGTAGGCTTTGAGAAACAAACTTTGAAAACTCTCCACCGCATAGGAAGCCGAGTGTCCCTTTGCAAAAGCATAACCCGCAAAACTTTCAATCTGTCGCCAGATTTCCACCACTTCTTCCAATGGTCTTCCTTTGGCCATGGCCTTTTCAATAAAGGCATCCCGTGCACGATCAAACTCTTCTCTTCCTCTAAACTTTCCGCTCATGCCACGGCGCAAAGCATCGGCCTCTCCCAAAGTCAAGCCTCCGTAATAGTGCGCTACTTTGATGACATCTTCTTGGTACACCATCACCCCGTAGGTCTCTGGCATCAACTCAAGCAACACCGGATTGGCTTGCTTCCTGCTTTCTGGAATGCGCTGCCGACTGATATACTCCCGCATCATGCCACTTTTGGATACGCCAGGCCGAATAACCGAACTCGCCGCTACCAATCCCAAATAATCATCCACTTGCAACTTACCCAACAACATCCGCATCGCAGGCGACTCCACATAAAAACATCCAATGGCATCGGCTGAACGGATCAAACTTTTCACTGCCTCGTCCTTTTTAAATCGCGCCAAATCATGGATATCAAAGTCTGCCCTTTCCGGTTGGTTGTAGGCAATGATTTCCATGCACTCTTTGATTTTTCCCAATCCGCGTTGCGAGAGAATATCGAACTTGTAAATTCCAATGTCCTCAGCCACCAACATGTCAAAATGGGTAGTGGCAAATCCTTTGGGTGGTAAAAAAGTTGCTGTATAATACCACACGGGTTTTTGGGTAATCAAAATCCCTGCAGCGTGAATGGCCAATGCGTTGGGGAAATCTTGAATCACCTGTGCATAGCGCAAGGTCAATCGCTGCATTTCATCCAATTGATCCAATTGAAATTTTCCATCTCCCAAAACATCGATCTCCTCTTTGGGCAATCCGAAAACCTTTCCCAATTCCCTCACTGCTGCGCGGTACTGAAAGGTATTGTAAGCCCCCAACAACGACACATTGGGAAAGCGCGAGAATATGTACTTCGTCATGTCCTCTCTGTCCGTCCAAGAAAAATCAATGTCAAAATCAGGGGGATTCTGGCGATAAAGATTAATGAATCGCTCAAAGTATAAATCCAACTCAATGGGATCCACATCGGTGATGCGCAACAAATACGCAACGATACTATTCGCACCACTCCCTCGTCCCACATAAAAATATCCATTGCTGCGCGCATAGCTCGTGATGTCCCAATTGATGAGAAAATACGCCACAAAGGATTTCTCCTTGATCATGTCCAGCTCCTTTCGAATCCGAATAACAATAGGACTCTCCTCATCTTCACGACTCACCTCGGGATAACGATATTGCAAACCCTCCCAACACAATTGCTCCAATAAATCCTCATCCTGCGCAGCATTGAGACCATAGATCAATTGGTTCTTCATGGTCACCGACTCTTCGATCACCCAAGCCGTAGCCCATTCCTTAAATACATCAGTTGTTCTTTGTAACAACGGATACTCCGCATAACCTTCCTCTATATCCGATTTGGATTTCCAAATTTCACGCTCTGTCGCGTGATCCAAGGTGCTGAGCTTGCTCAACAATACATTGTTCTCCACCGCACGCAGCAAGCGGTGGGCATTGAATGCACGTTTGTTTCGAAAACTAAAAACAGGCAAAGCCAAACAGCGCTCAAAGTCTTTCCATCGCGAAATTCTCCACCGGTTGATTTCATGCGGAGCAACGCTCACCCATTCATTTTCTCGCATGATGTCCATGGGCCAATCGCGCACCTGGTCCAAAGGATAAATCACTTTTACGTGTTGCCATTCTGGCGCGCGTTCGGGAAAATCCTTCTTCTCATGCAAATGAAAAGACAACCACTCGTTCACTTCTCTGAACCCTTCCTCACTAACAGGAACGGCGACATAAACAGTGGTGACGTTGTTTTTAAAATCAACGCCAGTCAATCCCAAAAAATTCTCTTTCTTGAACCAACGCTTGATATCCCAAGTTGCCGAAGTATTGTTCACATCCGCAAAAAGAAAGGTCTCCCATCCCTCGTCGCGCAAGGCCTCCGCGGCTTCCAAAGGAGCCGTAGTTCCATAACGCAAAGAGAAATAGGAATGGACGTGGACCATGATCAATCAAACAATGACATTTGATCATCCCGACGCTTGCGGGCTCGGGTTTCTCCCATCCCAAACATCTCAATGTCCTGATACACCTCGTAATCAAATTCCTGCAATACCCTTTCGCCGATGGGTTTCAGCAATTCCTTTCCATTGGCCATTGGATTCTTAATGGCCGATGAAATGGGATAAGCATTGAGCCATCCATCCGGACAAGGCTGCATCATGGAAGTGATGTCCGATAGCGGAGCATCCGCATTGAGCCAGGTCGAATGGTACTCAGGAGGTAGTATTAAAGGACAACGGTGGTGACCAATTTTTTGAAGCACCGCATTGGGCGCGGTGGTGAGAATGGCGAAAGACGAAATGGTTTCTGTTCCCTTTTGCCAAGTATCCCAAATACCCGCCAGGGCCATGGGACCATTGCCTGACCTGGGATAAACACAAAACGGTTGTTGGAGACCAATGCCTTGAGGGCCTTCGATAAAACCATCTGCCACCACCACGCAGCGTTGACTGCGTATGGCACGGCGAAACATGGGTTTATCTATAATACCCTTGGCTCCCGTGTACTCGCGCCGATTCTCCTGGTTGTGATCACCCTCGGAACGCGCATTGATAAAAAGCTTACCGTCTTTGGACCATGAAGGGGTAAAACCAAAGCGAAACAATTGGAGGGATTGGGGTTGATCATTGGTGATGACCAAACCGGGGCTGCCCGGAGCCAGATTGGTGGTCGGCGAAAAGTCAAAACCCTTGGGCATGGTTACGCCAAACTTCTTTTCAATCTCCTTGACCTTGGTCACTACAATATAACGTCCACACATAATGCAAAGTAAAGGTAGGAGATTGTAATGGATTTGAGAAGGGGGAGGTTTGTGTTGAAAATTTTGTCCATTCAGCAGAGAGCGATAGAGGGTTGATGCCTTCAACTATCATAATCACGAGGAGGAATTTCCCCTCCTACTTTTTCGAAGAAAAAGAAAGGAGGGGTGGACAGACGAGCGATAGCGATGTATGGCCGGGGTGGTCCTTTAGGTGCGATTTGATTCTTTGGCCACCTATCGTTCTAGCAAAAAGTTGCATGGAAACACAATACTTTTTATGTCCAAATGATGTCGCTCCGCTGGAGCTCTTATTCTGGCCTCTTACTGCAATGCTATTAACATACCGCTCCTCCGGAGCTCAAAACCATTAGATCGAGAAAAAGAAACAGAATGAAAATGAATTTTCACTTGTCACCTCATTCCTTCATCTTCTCATCTCCTCATCTCCTCATCCCTTCATCTCCTCATCACCTCATCACCTTCTCAATCCCTTACGCAACGAACGCTAAAGCCGAATCGCTTACCGTAGAGGCTGCGGAATACATTGGAATAGTGGTAGTACAGTTTGCGGTTCCAAGCGTCGCTAGAAACGTACTCTGTACTACTCCACCAGTAACCGTAGTAGCCAATGTAGCTGTATGTACCATTGTCGCCGCGGTAACCGCCAGGGAGGCCTGTGAATCCGCTTTCGTTGGTAGCGCCTGTATTGGGGGAATTCCATCCTGTGGTGGATTTCATTTTACCTCCTGCAATATTCCCATTATTTCCACCATCGGCATTGGGATCCAAATAATTGATTAACGTGGTCCACTCTGCATCACTGGGCACGTGCCATCCAGTGGGACAAAGACCACGGCTATCATTTACCGCATACCAATTGTACAACTTGCCATAAGTGGTATTGTTGGCTGCAACGTTGTCGTAAATGGCGTAGGCTCCACTCGTTGTGTTTTGCCAGGTTGTGTTGCTCAATCCTGTTGGAATAGGGTCTCCGTTGCGGTACTTCGTCACCGCTAAATTCTGCTGCATCCACTCTTGTCCATTGATGACAATGCTCGTGTACACCGTGCCATCAATGTCTGTTACCCCATTGCCTGGAATAAATACCCCATTGCCTGTGGCTGTCCCCTCGCATTGGCAATTGGCATTGATCACATCATTGGTGGTATTGGCGTTGCCATCGTTGCAAGATGCGCCTTGAATCAAACAAGAGCCATTGTCCATATTCGCTGAGGGATTGTAATTACAAGCTTGATCGTTGGTACATCCTAAAACCGGAACTGGGAAATTGGCAGCGCTGATGCCGGGGACAATGATAAATGTTCCATTACTCATGTACAATGTATCGCCTGTTGGAGACACATTGGAGAAGCCGTTAGCCGCGGTTTCAGCGTTGGTTGCGTTGATCGCATTCGTCGCATTCGTCGCGTTCGTCGCGTTCGTTGCATTCGTTGCGTTGTCCGCGCTTGCGCTGTGGAGCGCATATGGCACACTCAACATTTGCTGCGTTCCCAAATCAGTAGTGCCCAACATCACATGCAAAAACTTAGCACCACTTCCCCAATTGATATTGGCAAAGTTGCCTTGTGATACAACACCATTTCCCACCACACAAGAAACCAATCCTTGTGTATTGCTTGTTAAAGCATGGCTTTCTTGATACACCACAGTGCCCGTTGCAGAACCATCGTGGATCATGAAAGTCAAATTCACCGCGCTACTCGCCATCACAGTGCCATCCAAATTGCGCATCACTGCTTGATAAGGTATACCCTGCGGAGCTTGGGCAAAAAGGAATGAAGTGATGAGGAGATGAAGGGATAGGGTAAAAAACGTTTTCATGTTTTATAGTTTTAGGCGAATATAGGGAATGAGGGTGAGAAACAGAAAGAGAGCGGAAATCTGCAAAACAACCACCCCGTCCAGACAGCGCTCGCGCTCGTCCGGACACCCCTCCTATCCACTGCGTGGCAGGAGGGGAAATATCACCTCATTCCTTCATCCCCTTTTTATGCGCATAATTTATAGGTTGCCTATTTCAGATAAGCCAATCAAATTTGCAAAATGACTATATCCAATATTGAAAACATCCAATATAAAATTTTTCAAATCAGAGGGATTCCTGTAATGATCGATGCAGATTTGGTGATTTTGTATCAAACTGAAACCAAACAAATCAATCGTGCGGTTCAAAGAAATCAATCACGTTTTCCAAAAGACTTTGCCTTTCAGCTCACGCAATTAGAATGGGATGATTTGAGGTTCCAAACTGGCACCTCAAAAAATGGTGCTGGTGGTAGGCGTTACTTACCATTTGCATTCACGGAACAAGGCGTTGCCATGCTATCAGCAGTGCTCCGTACTGAAATTGCATTACAAGTAAGCATCTCGATTATTCGAAAATTTGTTGAACTTAAAAAATCACATCATCAATATCTTGCCATCCTGCAAAGAATCGAAAGAGTCGAAATGGCTCAAAACAACAATAATGCACAAATTGAAAGTTTATTGAAACTATTTGAAGAATTAGAAATGCCTAAAAGCGGCATCTTCTTCAATGACCAAATCTTCGACGCATATCTATTCAGTAGCAACCTCATCACTTCTGCTAAAAAATCCATTGTATTAATAGACAACTACATTGATGAAACTACTTTGCTGCAATTATCCAAAAGAAAGTCAAACGTGAATTGCATCATTTACACTGAAAAAATCAACCCACAATTGAAATTGGATTTGGATAAGCACAATAGCCAATATCCATCCATTGAAATCCGAATAATGAAAAACGTGCATGATCGATTTTTGATTCTAGATAACCAGTCTCTCTATCATCTTGGTGCCTCATTAAAGGATTTGGGCAAAAGATGGTTTGCTTTTTCAAGGATGGATGGGCTAATTGGGGATGTCATGAAAAGATTGCCTTGAATTATGGTGCATCCGTCGGACCGCGGAAGTGAGGGTTAGAAAGATTAGGCAGGATGTGGGAGATGTTTCCTCCAAAGCTGGCAAATTTTTCCGAAAGACAAAGTGAAATAAAAAGAAGTCCCTTTTTACTCATACCATATAAACAGTCTCACCTCAACTAACCGCTGCAGTATCACACAAACAATAATAAATCCTGTTTTTATTGGCAAGAAATACAAAATACTGGAGCGGATTCTAAATAATCAAAAAAATGCAAATCCGACTTTTAACCAAAGATTATCTAATCATGAATAAAGACAAGTCAGCATCCTAAGACTTTTTAAAAAAACTACACCCGTTCATCACCATTATTAACCATTAGAAATCGAAGGACTCGTGAAGTATTGACATTATCGATTAAGTCCATTCTATTTGTTCGATGTGGACATTCTTGCAACAATTTCCCAAGATTGAAGGAAACTACTATTAAATATGACCCATCTGATTCAATTACTACAATATCTCAATAACTTGAGGAATCATTACATCTATAAAAACCAATCATTGACCAGAATTTGCCGCCTCGGAATAGACAAGCATCTTTTTGTGCCTGAACACTCACAGCATTTTTCAAAAAAGATCAACTACAAAATCACTAATTAAAAAGGAGTCACAGAGAAAAGAAAAAACAACCAATACAATATAACAAACAACATCGGTAAATACAAATCAATTTTCAGCTTTTCATCTCAAGAATATAATCAAAGTGTCATTCTCTGCGACCAACACCAACCATGAAGTACACAACCAAGAATGGCTATTCGTTGAAAGTCGAATCTACGACCCATGTTTTATAAACATCCTTTTTTTCCTGGCTCCAACTTTTTTTATCTGAATCAAAAGACAAAAAATGAAAATAATCTCTAAGCAAATAAAGACTCTCAGAGTAGTCCATATCGTCTGTATTTAAAATAATTGGTGCAAGCATTTTCAAAAATTTCAATTGAAGGGTTTCATTATCCATTTCCAATACAATTTCTATTAGATACTTCATATCCATAAAATCCAAAGTATTGTTCTGAATAAGACCATTTGAAGATTTGGAATATAAAAAGCTATTAAACAATGAATCCATTTTATCCCATTGATTCCAATTGGACATGAGGTGGAAGAGTTTGATTTTTAAAGTTAACTCCTCTACCGTTAAAAGTTCATTTATAAAAGTTTGAGTCTTTAATATTTCGTCGCTTCCGTCAACGGTTTGTAAGATAGAAATTAACAGCCTTTTATTGCCGTGTAAACTTCTAAGAGAACTACTTAAAACATCGTTCATTTTTGTCGGTTCTTGAGACTGACACTTCAATATTTTATAAGCAGCATCATAACCCTCCAAATATCCCAAAAGATGAGTCGATTCATCCCTAAGTACATACTTGCTCTTTATTTTTTTTAATTCATCATTATCATTACTTTCTATAGTAAAGGAATACATGGTGTCAAAATATGATTGAATCATTCCAGATCCTCTAGACAAGTACTTCCCTTTCTGAATAAACTTATCCCACTGCGCTTCTGGTGAATCTCCCAATAAATCCAATTTCATTAAAGGGAAAAACTCGAGAAAAACCTGCATGTCGAGTTCTCTATTTTTGATTTTGATTGAATGAAATTTCAACTTTTCAAACTCCAACTTAGCCCATTTTTGAACTTCATATACAAATGAGTTACTGTCGCTCATTAATCTTTCCCATGAACCTGGTATTAACTCCGAAACAATAATACTCATAAACTCTATTTTAATCAAAGACGTTAATACCTCGTTTTCATATTGGGGTTTTACTTTTTTTATTAAGTCAAAACGTTTCTGAAAATCGTAGATATAATTTCGCGTTTCTAGATCAGAAAAGTCAAAAATGAGGGCATCTAATTTCCTAGACTTTTCAATGTCAAAATCAACATACTCCCTCAGTATCGATTCTTGCGCGATCATAAGCATACTATAAATATCACAATTTTCCCTCAATTTTCTTTCCCTTTCAAACCATTCACACACCTTATTCAATCGTCCACATTCAAAGGCCATCTCCATTAACTGAGTTGCAATTGGCCAGAGAAATCCGTCAGAATATAAGGTCTCCTTCATTCCCGGGTTGGATTCAAAAAATCTCAAACCATACTCAATCACACTCTCAAGGTCTTCCCAATTCTTTTCAAGTATCTCTCTATGCGGAGATGCCATTGAAGAATTATTACGCATCGATCTTTCCGATATAAATTCAGCATAAAACCGCTTCACAATGCATTTGATGTTCCATGATTGAGGATATAAATCGAAAGATGTTTTTGCTAACTTATCGGCCGTATAAAAGTCAAATGGAGCATCCACACTGTTCAATAATATCAGCAATGAGTAATCGTCTTGCGTGGGTTCATTTGTCTCCCATTTTTTGGTAACTCGTGAGATAAGTTGATCTTTTGTTATCATGTTCATCTCACTTGCAGCAGATAGTGGTTTTAACCAATTCGGAGCCAAATCCAATGCCCTTTGGATGTTTATTTTTCTTAAAGAGGAAAAATCTGATATTTCCCAATCCTCTATCCTCTCCTGATGCTCTTGTAACAAATAATAATACACTGCGTTGTTCCTAAATTTCTTTTCCAAAAGAGCAAACAAACTATCAGCGATACTTAATGGCAAAACACTCTTTCCTTTCTTCTCAGCGCCCAGTTCGATGTACTCAAAGCCATCCTTAACCTTCACAGCAAAATCAATGGAAGTACTCAACTCCAATGCATAAATAAACTGATAATTCGCCAACATGCCCTGTACCTCCTCTTCTTCTCTTTGAAGTAAAAGTGCTTTTTCCAACCATTCTCTTCTTTGGTGATAGTACTTATAATCTGGTGAATCCGTAAAACTCACATTCATCTCCTCGTTGATGGCCTTTTGTCCCTCGGCCGCCAAGGCGCCCATCAGGTACATCCGCAAAGGCTCGACTTCTTGTTCGGTATATTTCTTTTTACACCTTTCCCATATTTCCCAAGCACTCTCTTTTCCCAAGTATCGCTTCTCTTTACACGCCTTTTTCATAGTGAAATACTCCTGCTTCAACTCCTCTTTCTCAAACATCGCCTTCTCCAAAGCATCTCTAGCAGCCAGGGCCGTTAATCCCACTTTTGTATTGCCCGATTCCTCCTCCCTCACTCGTTTACTAAACACTTCATCTCTCTTCGACAATACGCAATCAAACTTATTGTTGCAACAGACATAAGGGGTTTGCGCGGCGCCCATCTGTTTGGTGTCGCCAATCACCCTCATCTTGGTGTAGCTTTCTATTTCAAACAATGAAACATTGCCATCACCATCTGAATCTGCCTCACCGCTCAATCCTTTCATCAAATACCAAGTAAAGCCTCCGTGTCCTCCTCCCCATCTGCGATCCTCCAAGGCAAATTGATTGGGTCCTGCGGACAACAACAACACCTCTCCCGCAGGTTCCTCTATCACACTTTGGTAGGGATTGCCGATTCCCGATCTGACCCCCGGCACATCTCCACTGCGACAAGCGTCTATGATCAATACTACCTCGACTCCCTTGCTTACCATCGCGGCAACGCGTTTCTTCATCTTGCCAATGTCCAATGCACCGCCGAGCTGATAATTGTTTTTATCCCCTGCAGGATTGCTGTCATAACATAAATAGTAAGCCTCACTGGCATCGTAGGCATCCCCGTGTCCGCTCAAATAGATATACACGCGATCACCCGATTTGGGTTGTGCCCCCACTACATTGTTTAACCAAGCTAATCCAGCTGTAACATTGGCGTGCGTCGCCTGCTCATTCAATAACAATTTGATGTGATTCTCAGGGATATTGCCTCCTGCGTTGGATCGTAAAAATTCAAAAAACAACAAGGCATCTTCTTCTGCAAAATTCAATGGCTTGACGTAGGGATAATCACTCACGCCAACGATCAAGGCATAAGAAGAACCAATGGATGCTGCGCTCGACGGATTATCCGAAGACTCTACTACTCCTTTGGTGGTTTGCGAAATAACCGTCCCGTGCAAAAGGAAAATAAAGAGTGTTATCACTCCAATAAAGAATCTTATATGCATAGTTGTGCCAATTTAACACTAAATTCCAACTAGGCCACTACTCCATATGGAGTAATTGCTTCAATAAAATTACCGAGCCGTATTGTAAACCGCCATCGCCACTACTTTCCCAACCGCCTCCAAAACCTGCGGGTCAATGTTGCTCAGGTTGTCTTCCATGGTGTGGTGGAACGAACCAAACTCAAAACCACCCATGCCCATCGCAATGGTGTTAGGTCGCATGTCGATGATGTCGATGGAACGAACTCCCCCTTGATTCATGTAGACGTGATCATCGGTGATGCCGCCAATCTCCTCGTTGACAAACAAATGTCCGTAGCCCATCTTCTGCGCATGGGCCCAAACCCAATTCATCACATCTCCCGCTGCGGCCATAGAGGTGCCTTCCTTGTTGAATCGCGCATTCTTTCCTCCTACCATGTCCAACAATATTCCATACTTGGCTTGATATCCTTCCTTGTGTGGCTGTCTGGCCCAATGCTGTGATCCCAAACACCACGTGGCATTGGAAGCTTGAGGATTCATGTCTGACCACTCCGGAGCTCCTTGATCCTCGTTGTCAAAAAAGACCAAATCGACTCCGACTTCAGGTGATTGCTGTTGTATCAATCGCGCCATCTCCAGCAAGACCGCTACTCCACTCGCCCCATCATTGGCTCCATCAATCGCCTTCTTCTGATTGGACTTGTTAGTGTCCTTGTCCGCTGCGAACCTTGAATCCCAATGCGCAGCCAACATCACACGCACCTTCTTGTCCTTGTTGAATTCAGCAATGATATTTCGCACCGGTGATGCATCTCCGTTCCAAGCTGTCATCTTGGTGTATTGTATGTCAACAGCGGCTCCGCGCTTTTTGCACTCTGATACAATCC
>CANGVU010000005.1 GCA_947457325.1 Flavobacteriales bacterium
AATGTGAAAACCAAAGGATCTCCTATTCTGTCATTAAGCGTAACCAATGCTTTGGGGCAGATCATGACGAACATAAATTGGTCACAAAGTTGGATCAAAAATTATGTACAGTTATCCATTTCTCATCTTCCTCAAGGTACCTATTTTTTAACGATAGAAACGGAAGAAGGAGTTTCCACTTCACCATTTGAGAAAATCGATGAATAGAATTTTATTGTTTATTTCGTTGTTTTTTTATACAACTAATTTTTGGTGTCAAAACGTATGGGTAGCCCATTATTTTGATACCCTTCCTTGTTTTGATTGTGTGCACGCTTATACCTGGGTTGACAACGCTACCTTGCGCACGCGACCCGGAAAAGATGCGCGTCCGGTGGGTCGTTTGCCGATAGGCAGTGGATGCCGCATCCTGCGCGAGTCTCACGACACCTTGGCCATCAATGGCATAGAAAGCGTCTGGTATGAAGTGAAAACGGATTCTGGACAAGGTTGGATTTGGGGAGGATTGATGACGCGGTGGTGCACAGGAAGTCAATCCGATCCCGAGGTCAAGTTTTTTGTTGGATATGAACAGTATATTCCATGGAGCCCAGTGGATACCTCCATTCATGAAATGACTTGGATGCAAATCAGGGCGGTTAGAAATCACCAGGAAATTGCGAAGTATAGATTTGATGTTTGGGAACCTGTTTGGAATGTGACCAATGCAGGTAACCGAGGTTTGACCCCATTCAAGGATGTCATCGCAGTAGAAGAAAGCGGAGAGTCCTGCGGACATTTCAGCGGAGCAGTATGGTTGTTTTGGGATGGAGAAAGGTTTCTGGATCGACTGGTAATTGGAGGGGTTGCTGATGGTGATTTTTCAGTTTGGGATTCCCCAGTATTTCCAACGGATATCCGAGGTCAAAAGGATGTGATTGTTTTAGAAGGTGAGGATTACTCGGAATACTATGAGCCCAATGCGGAGTATCCAAGGTCAATCATGGAGAGAATAGGAAACCGAAAAACGTTGGAATGGAGTCAGGGTAAGTGGGTGCAAAACAAGGCGAAAAATCAAACAGAGATTTTGTATTATATGGTAACGGAGTCCATGGAAGATACCATTTACCTTCCTCAATCATTACCGGAAGAATATCGAGACTGGATTAGTTCGAGCAAGGGAAATCAGAAGTAGGGTCGGGATCGCAGAAATTAAGCGCTGCGCAATATGAACCCTGAACCAAAGCATACAGATTGCCAGTTAAACCATTTTGGCCAACTAAGCGTATATCCTTTTGCATAATGGCACTTCTGGAAGCAAAAAGACCCAATCCATTGGATACATTGCTATAGGTTGGACGCTCTTGAATTACACCCGTAACTGGGGCATTAACGGATAGGTATGTGCCCAATTCATCATTGGCCATTCCAATGGTCAATTCAAAACATTTTGCTGTAGCTGCTGGGAATTGGTGACCAGGAATTCTTCTCACTTTGGGGTTAACCGTTAATTTGCTTTGCAAATAACTGAAAAATCCTTCACCTGAGAAATTAGCTGAAACAGCGCCTCCATTGGTTTCTAAATTATTACTATTGAAATTTCCAATGTAATAATCCAATCTCAATGTGTCGGTTTTTATCAATTGTGTGTGTGCGTTGTCGGCATAAGTTTGTTCCAGGTAATCAAAATGAAGGGTGATGTCATAAGAGGAAACATTCGGAGCCGGGGTCCATTTGACCGTAACATCATCTTTATAATTGATATCTTGAGTAGAAGCATTGAATTGCGCTAAAATCATTGCTACATTGGGGAGTGGATTTTGAATCGAAACTTCATTGGTTTTTACCAAATCAGTTGTTGCATAAACATCAGGACGATTGTGGAAATCTACAACCAATTTGTAAGTAGCCTCAGGATCCATGCCTCCGGGCGTTGGGAGCATGTATACGGTTTGCAGCGGAGCATAGAACAATCCATAGGGGTCTTTTGATACTTCGATAGCTTCTAAATCCCACTCATCCACTTTGGTGTTGTTTACATATTTTTCAATGGCTAGACGTTTGAACTCCTCCCATTTGTATTCACTGCTGTCTCTGATTAATGCAAAGTCATAATTATTCCCTTCACCCAAATAGGTTTTGTTAATTTTAATGTATTGAGTGTCCAACTTAGGATCCAACAGACCAAAAACAACAGTAGTACTTTTATAAGGGGCATTGAGTTCAACTTCAGTGGTGCAAGCATGAAAAAAAACCACCACCAACAAAACACCAAAAATTCCGATTCCTAATTTACGCATGGTACAAATATAGTTATGAAAGTAGAAACTTCATTACATCCACATTATCCGCATAATCACTGAGTTTCGGGCATTGTGCCTGTCCAAATGGAGTATACCCTTTACCAACGACACACTGCAGGTGATCTTTGTATTCAGAAACGCGAGATTGAACCTCTTGGATATCGGAATAGTATTCATAAAAAAGACTGCCTGTTGGAGCTACCCAACCACTGTCTTGTTTGAAAAGCATAAAACCGTTTTCCAATAAATCCACCTGATTTAAAAGCCATACAGCCTTATTGTAATCATAGTTGTTGGCGTATTTGTTGTGCTTAATTACTTCTTGAAAAGGAAGTAGTGCTTTGATGAGGATATTCAGATCATATCCCAGAGGAATGAATACTTTGGACACGTTCCTGCAGCCCATGCCGAAATAGTCAAAAATATCATGGGCCAATCCATTGAGCTCTTGCTCAGACTCATTTCCATCTAGAATGGCTACACTGGTTCTGGAATGGCGTATGATGTTGGGATATTTATCAAAGTATGCATGGAAATATCGGGAGGTGTTGTCACTACCGGTAGCAATGATTCGGTGGAAATTTTCAAGTTTTCCTTCCGCCCAAATGATTTGATTTTTGAACGATGGTTCCCACTTCGTAAGCAGGTATAAAAACAATGGAATAAGACGAGCATCATCGCTGGATAATTTGATCAAAGCTTTGTGACCACTTAGCAAAACACAGAGGATATCATGAAAACCCACCATTGGGATATTGCCAGCGCAAATGATGGCTACGGTATACGGTTGCTCATGATAATCCGGGACTTGGTAAGCCCTGATCCAATTATCGATATTCTCTTTTGTGAGACTTTTGGCCCACTCACCAATGGCTTTTCTTGTATTTTCTTCCGTGAACCATCCATTGTAAGACACTTGTGTGGCAACAACTTCGTTAGTACTTTGGTATTCATCCTCCGTAAGTCCACAGTCGAATCCAGGCCAGTTGGATTGCTGTGAGAGACTTTCCATGAGTTTGGAGAGCTGAACAAAAGCTTTTATTCGTTGTTCTAGGGTAGTATTCATAGTTAAAACGTTATGGCGTACATTTGCGCCGCAAAATTACATTAAAGCGATATAGATATGGCAATCATGATTACCGATGCGTGCATCAATTGCGGAGCTTGTGAGCCCGAGTGTCCCAATCACGCCATTTATGAGGGTGGTGCGGAATGGAAATATTCTGACGGAACCGGATTAAAGGGAATAATTTCGCCTATTACTGGAGGTGATGAAGTGGATTCAGATGGCTTGATGGAGCCCAAAAGCATGGATGTATACTACATTGTTCATGACAAATGCACAGAGTGCGTGGGTTTTCATGATGAACCGCAATGCGCTGCAGTTTGTCCAGTGGATTGCTGCGTAGATGATCCCGATTACAGAGAAAGCAAAGAGGCCTTGTTGCAGAAAAAGGCATTTATGCATTTGTAAGAATAAAAAATTATTCAGAGTCAGGCCATGGTTTCATGGCCTTTTTTTATGGATTCCAGCGAATAGACAAATAGAAATTCCTTCCTGGGCCATTGATGCCACTGGCAAATGGTCGGTATTGAGTGTCCAGTAAATTATCTAGTCCAGCATACATAGTGAGTGTTGAATTCAGGGGGTATTCAACCCTTGTATCAACTAAGAAATAGGCAGGAGTTCCCAATGCGGGAGCATAATTTTCATTGTCTTCTGCGTTGAGTCGGTAGTCGGCTATTTTCTTCCATCCGTAATATTGACATTGAATCATGAATTGAATCTCTTTCCATTCCTTATGAATGCTTCCTCCAAGCATGCTTGGGGGGATGTGATCTAAGGGTTGGTTTTTATCATTGTTGATGGAGCCATCTGTCCACTGCCCTTGCAATTTCCATTGGGTTTTGTTACCAATTAACCCTGAACACTGTCCTTGTAGACCTTTTATGACAGCGTTATCAAAGTTTTGATTGGCTAAAATATTACTGGTTACTCCATCCCAAATTAGTGTGTTGGAACCATTCATGTTATATGGTGCAAGTGCTATGATGTTGTCTACCCAGGCATGATAATACATCAAATGATATTGAAATTTTTCTCCAATCCACTTGTATCCAAAGTCAATATTCATGGATTGTTCTGGTTTTAGATTGGAATTGGGAACTATGACATTTCCTTGGGCTGTTTCAAAAATTCTGCTCAAATCATCAATGTTGGGAACCCGATATCCTGAAGACAATTGTGCTGTTAGTGATTGTTTAGGAGAGAGGTGATACTGTGCGCCTATTGATCCTGAGTAATAGGGCATGTTTTGTTGAATGTCATTGGTGCCGGACAACCAAGTATAGCGATTATCATAAGCAGAAAATAGCGATGAATAGCCACCGCGGAGCCCATCATGAAAAGTCCATTTTGGGTTGGGACGGTAGGTGTGCACGCTATACACCGAGAAAGACTGCATGTTGTTTTTTCCAGTAGGATATCGCGCACCAATTTCATTGTGCTCTTGTGATATTTTGTTTATGGCATGAGCAGTTGATGTGAGTTGATTGTATTGGTAGTCCCATCCCATCTGCCATTCGTGATGTTCTGTGATGCTGTATAGATTTTGTGTGATGGAAAAAACACCAACATTTTCTTTTCTTGACTCCAACCAAGGGTTTCCCCACTTCCTGCTTTGTCTGCTTTCCTCTATTTGTTGAAGTGACACAATCAAATCATTTCTCTGAAAAAGTTGAAAAGGTTTTTGTTGTATTCTATGGTAACTCAGTAGCGATCTTTTTTGCGGTCCATAATACCATTCTCCAAATTTGAGGTGATCGCCACTCCATTCTGAAAGTCTATCATTTCTGTGAATGTTGGTAGTGTTTGAATATTGAAGTTGAATGTTGTGTTCTACATTTTTTTGTTTCCCTGTTCTCCATTTGAACTTTTGCAAAAAGTCTGTTTGGGCATAAGCAGTGTTTTTGATTTCATACTCATTGTCATTCAAGACCATGACGTCCTCAGTTCCATTCCAAACACCATGAAATTTTTGGGTTCCAAAATTTTCTGTGAAGAAAGGATTTTTCCCTTTACCTGTAAGATAACGCTGATGCTGTTGCATGGTGAAAGAGGTGAGCGAAGCAAAATTCCGTTTTCCATAGTGGGTTTCGAAATGTTGCATCCACCCATTGGTAACGGTCTCGTATCGGTTTTGTACGATGGTGCGCCATTTCTGATTGGATTGATATCTTGGTGATATGGTCTCTATCTCAATCACTCCGCCCAATGCGTCGCTTCCAAACAAGCAAGAACTTGGACCAAATATCACTTCCATTTTTTCCAGTTGATTGACATCGCATGTGATGATGTTTTGCAAATGCCCACCGCGGTAAATCAAATTATTCATTCGTATTCCATCCACAATCAAGAGTATCCTATTGGCTTCAAATCCTCTTAGAATGGGGCTTCCGCCTCCGAATTGACTTTTTTGAACAAATACATTTCCATTCTTGCTGAGTAAATCAGCTGTTGTTCGTGGTTGTAAACGAAGGATGTCTTTTTGTTTGATATCAACCATAAACAAAGATTCATCAGACTGCAAATGCCCTTTTTCAAGTCCGATGTAAATCAATGGTTTTAACCACAGCTGTGGTAAACTATCCTTTTGCGCTGTTGACTTTGAATACAACAGAATGAATAGCAGGACGATGAGACTGATTTTATGGATTGGGAGGATTCTGAATGCCATTGACATAGTGTTGAATAACATTAATTTCTTGGGCATAAGTTGAACCTGAAAAAGGACCAAGATCTTCGTATTGTATTTGTTCAAGGTAGTTTTGAGTAAGTTGTTGGCCAATTGGAAAAAACGACCAATGCCATTTCTCTTCTTGATAGCCAGTCCTGTTTGGGTTTGCATCATAGGGCTGATAAAAACCAAAGCGCGCGGCATTCATGCACAACCAATCATATTCCTTCTTGCCGTTTCCTTGTGAAAAGTACTTTGGGTCCAATGCGTTCAAATCAAAATCAGTCCCCCAATGGTGCCTGGATGTACCTGGCATTGAACTGTACAACAAAATGTTTTTTGCACGATCCAATCCATTGGGATACTTAGTCTTTCGTGCTAGCCATTTCTTTTCCCAGATTCCTTTTTGTTGTGCGAAATTTCGTGATGCGCTGATTACTTTAAAATTGATTCCCGATTCATTTGCAGCCTTTATCATTTTTTCCAATGAATCACAAACCGTTGTCAGGAGATAAGCATTTTCTTTGGTGCAAATTGTTGCAGGTAGTTTTTTAAATCGAATATCCTCAGCATAGTTAATCTTACCCAATAAAAAATCTTTTTCTACCTCTTCCCATTGGCTCGATTGTCCAGCAGAGACAAGGGTAATTAAAAGCGAAAGTATTGCAGCAATGTATCGATGCATTAGTTCTCGGAGATATTGAAATCGATGTTGGGAATCCTTTTTAAATTTTCCAAAACATCATCACTGATGTCCAATTGAAATTTATTTCCAGACAATGTGGTAAGCATGGACTCATCGTCAAAAATTTTCATGCGCAATTGCGTAGCGCCTTGTCCTGGCATCAATTGAGACTCAAGTATATTGATCAGTTCAGGGGTAACAAATCTCCTGTCAACTGTGATGTTGAGGAATTTTCCCTGTTTCTGTCTAACTTCACTCAGAAGGTCAATGCGTTGCAATTTGAACTCCAATTCCTCTGGTCCTTTCTGATCCTGTCTTTGCCATCTTGCCGAAACTTTTCCAATAAGTACCACGGGATAATTGTTGTCCAAGAATGATTTGAACTTGATGTATTCTTCACCAAATAAGCTGAATTCTCTTGTTCCTGTGTAGTCTTCTAGTACAAAAGATCCATAGGGTTTTCCAACCTTACTGATTTTATGCTGCACGCTTTTGATGAGTCCAGGTATTTTCAAATCACGTCCCTTCACAGTTGCCATATCGGACAACAATTCCAAACCGCCTCGGCTACAGAAATTGTCTATCTCCATGCGGTAGTCATCCAGTGGATGGCCGCTTAGGAATATACCTGCTACATCTTTTTCATGCGCCAATTGCGTGAAAGTATCCCATGGCTGGTGAGGAGGTATGGAAGGTTCAGGAATGTCTATATCCTCCGACTCTCCAAATAGTGTGGCCATCCCGTTTTGAGATGTGTCCTTACTGGCATTTCCATATTTGATAAGGGTCTCAATAAAGGTGCTATTCTTTCCATCTGGTGTAAAGTAAGCGGAACGCGCAATGCCAAAACTGTCCATGCCTCCGCTGTAAACGAGTCCTTCAATGACGCGTTTGTTGCTGGTTCTGGCATCAACACGTTTGATGAAATCAAATGGACTTTTGAAAGGTCCTTTCATCCGCTCCTCCACGATACTCTCTACCGCGCTTTCTCCAACACCTTTAACAGCTGCCAATCCAAAACGAATATCTCCGTTTTTATTGACGTTGAAAAACGCATCTGATTCATTGACATCTGGACCAAGAACCGGCAATTTGTTCTTCTTGCAGTCTTGAATAAAGAACGTTACTTGTTTTAAATCACTCAATGATCCTGTCATCGCTGCAGCCATGTATTCTGCGGGAAAGTTGGCCTTCAAGTATCCTGTTTGAAAAGCAATCCATGCGTAGCAGGTAGAGTGAGATTTGTTGAAGGCATAGCTCGCAAAGGCTTCCCAGTCTGTCCAAATTTTTTCCAATTTGTCTTTCGGATGTCCATTGCTTTGTGCACCTTCCATGAATTGACCTTTCATCTTGTCCAGCTCTTCTTTCAACTTTTTACCCATGGCCTTTCTCAAACTATCTGCCTGACCCTTGGTAAAGTTGGCCAACTTCTGAGATAAAAGCATTACCTGCTCTTGGTAGACGGTAATTCCATAGGTGTCCTTCAGGTATTCTTCCATTTCTGGAAGGTCATATTGTATAGGCTCTAATCCATGCTTCCTTTTGATGAAAGAAGGTATGTATTCCATTGGACCTGGACGATACAAGGCATTCATGGCAATCAAATCTTCAAAGACGGTGGGCTTTAGATCTTTGAGATGCTTCTGCATACCAGGACTTTCATATTGGAAAATACTCACTGTATCTCCGCGTTGAAACAATTCAAAAGTTTTTGGATCATCCAAAGGAATTTGATCAATGTCAATGTCAATGCCGTGTCTTTGCTTGATGATTTTTAGCGCATTCTTGATGATGGTGAGGGTCTTCAAACCCAAAAAGTCCATTTTCAATAAACCAGCTTTTTCTACAACATCGTTATCAAATTGTGTGCACCACATGTCACTGTCTTTGGCAGTGGCCACAGGTACAAATTGATCGATAGGGCCTGGTGTAATGATAACTCCGCATGCGTGGATGCCGGTGTTTCGGACAGATCCTTCCAGCAGTGAGGCCATTTGCACTACCTTTCCTTCTTCAGAATTGGCTTGTGAAATCGCATGTAGTGCTTTGGCATTTTCTACAACATCCCGGGCAAAGGCTTTTTCCAACTCTTTGTTGTCCTTTGATACAATGTCCCTTAACTTAGAATTGTCAGGGATCAGTTTTGCAATGCGGTCTGTGTCACCGAGTGGTAAACCCATCACACGGCCTGAATCTCTGACCGCGGATTTGGCAGCCATAGAGCCATAGGTGATGATTTGCGCTACTGCATTTTTTGAATATTTGTTCCGAACATATTCAATGACTTTGCCTCTTCCTTCATCGTCAAAGTCAATGTCGATATCGGGCATGCTTACACGTTCTGGATTCAGGAAACGCTCAAAAAGCAAATCATATTTGATGGGGTCCACATTGGTAATTCCAATACAATAGGCAACAGCCGATCCTGCAGCGGATCCACGGCCTGGACCAACGCTCACGCCCATCTCCCTTGCCTTGTTGCAAAAATCTTGTACAATCAAAAAGTATCCAGGGTATCCCGTATGAGCGATGGTTTTTAATTCAAAATCCAAACGCTCTGTAATGGCAGGTGTTATCTCGCCATAGCGTTTAACTGCACCCTCATAGGTGAGATGACGCAAAAACGCGTTTTCGCCTCTTTTCTCTCCATCCACCTCGTCTTGAGGATCGATGAACTCAGTTGGAATATCAAATTTAGGAAGTAATATGCTGCGACCAAGTGAGTATAACTCGCATTTATCCGCTATGCGAACGGTCTCTGCAATGGCCTCTGGAAGGTCCGCAAAGAGTTTGGCCATTTCTTGTGGCGTCTTGATGTAGAACTCATCATTGGGGAACCCAAATCTAAATTCTCTTCCTCTTTTTCCAATGTACTTTTTAGGTTTATCCAAAGACTCTCCGTCTTTTACACACAGCAAAGCGTCTTGTGCTTGCGCCTCTTTCTTATCTGTATAATAGGTGTTGTTGGCAGCAAAATACTTGACATCGTGTTTTTTGCAAAAACGCAAAAGGGTTTCATTCACTACCTGCTCTTCCTCCAATCCATGTCTCAGCAGCTCAGCATAGAAATCGTCACCAAATTGTTCTTTCCACCATATGAAGGCCTCCTCTGCACGTTCTTCTCCAACATTTAAAATAAGGTAGGGAACTTCCCCCCAAAGTCCACCAGTTGTGGCAATGAGATCCTCCTTATATTGCTCTAAAGTCTCTTTATCAATTCTGGGGAGGTAGTAAAAGCCTTCTGTGTAAGCGATGCTGGAAAGCTTTGCGAGGTTGTGGTAGCCTTTTTTGTTTTTGGCTAATAGTACAACGGGAAAACCATCATCTTTGGTTTCTCTGTTCAATCTGTTTTTGCAAACACTCAATTCACATCCAACAATGGCTTTGAGTTGCGTACCATTTTTCTTGTTGTATTTCTCTACTTCTTGGTTAAAAACAAAAGCCGACATCATGTTACCATGCTCGGTAATGGCAATGGCTGGGGACTCATGCGCAATTGCTTTTTTTACAATGGAGCCAATCTCAGAAGTGCTTTGCAGTACACTGAATTGAGAATGGACGTGGAGATGAACAAAAGGAGTTTGTTCAGCTGCTTCAATTTCAACCGCTGAAGTTGTTGGTATATCTGCCGATTGTGCATCTGTAGCTTGATTGAAATTGCTTGCTTCTAACTTAGGTGCTTGGTAATTGTATTGATTGATAGCAGAGGACTCAGGTACTTGGATAATGCGCCTTTGAAGCATTTCGAATAAGGCGCGGGTTGTCGCTTCTACATCATAGGCCGCATCATGTGCCTCTATCATTTCAGAACCAAAAAGTTTGGAATACAATTCTCCCAAAGTGGGCCATTTGAATTTCCCACCTTTTCCTCCTGGCAATGCGCAAAATTCAGTTCCTTTTTCCTTTGTATCCAAAGACAAAATGGATAGCAGGTCAAAATTTATGTTTTGACGAAAAATTTCACAACCAACAACTTTGATATCAAAATCGATGTTATGTCCTACCAAATATTTAGCATGCTGAACATCTTCTATAAACCTGATTAATGCTTCCTGAAGGGGTATACCAATCTCAAGTGCCTTTTCGGTTGTGATTCCATGGACTTTGACGGCATTGAACGGAATACTGAAACCCTCAGGCTTTACTACAACGTTTTGCGCGGAGATCAAAGAGCCATCGTCGTTGTGTAGTTGCCATGCGAGTTGAACTACCCTGGGCCAATTTTGGGTATCGGTGATGGGTGCGTTATAGTTTTGAGGAAGACCAGTGGTTTCCGTATCGAAAATAATGTACATGCCTTGGTAATAATGTCTCCAACAAATTTAAGCCTTGCGTATTGGAGTTTTTTCAACTTTATGTTGATGTTTATAACTTATTCAAGCGCCATTGACCATAGATCAAATAGAGCCCAGAGCACAAGCCCATCACAATGAAGTACACATAATCTGAAAGCCAAAGCAGGCTCACTTCCCATTGCGTGAAATGTACCATGATGTAAATGCTGATGATGTAGATGAATGAGGTCACTACTTCTATCCAGAAGCCTGCTACTGTAGCTCCGCTGCCTTCAACCCAAGCCAGTAGGATTGAGGTGAAACTATAAATCAACATCGCAGGAACAATTAGTTTCATGGTGTCGACAGTATATCTTATGGTGGTAGGGTCTTGCGTGAATTGTTGGCTGATCCAATCTGGATAAAGCCATAATCCATGACTGAGAATGAGCACGCCGATGAAATTGAAGGAGGCAATTTTGAAGAAGAGTTTTTTTAAATCAGGAATTCTGTTTTCGGCGATGAGTGCGCTGGTATAGGTTCTCATTGCCGAGGAGAAGCCCATGACGCTTACCCAAGCCAACATGTACATGTTTCTGACTATGAAGGCTGATTGTATTGATTGTGGCCCTCTTGACTCAACCATGGTATAAAAAGCCAACCAAACCCCAAGCGCAATGAGCAACTGCAAAACAATGGGTGTGCCCAATTGTAAGATGGATTTTGAATAGGAAAATATTGGTTGAGTTAGTTGTTTAATCAAAACGGGGTTTTTGAACCATGTGTATCCAAATAGAAAAACAAAGGCAAGGCATTCTGCACTGAGTGTGGCCCAGGCCGCTCCGCTTACACCCATCGGTGCAAAAGGACCTTTCCCAAAAATGAGAACATAAGCCAATATCATATTGCTAATGGAGGTAATGAGCATTGTACTAAAAACCACTTTTGTCTTGGCTACACCGGTCCAATAAGCTTGCAAAAGCATGGTGGGTGTATAGATCCAAAATCCCCAAGATCTAATGGAGGAGAATTCATGCATGTAGTTTTTAATGTCTGGATCAATAATGAAAGATTCAATGAATATTGGCCCTAAAAAATAAAGTGCGATGAACTGAATTAGCGCAATCACAAGGCCTAAAAAAATCCCATTGTTAACTACAGAAGGAATAATGGCCCACTGTTGCTCGCCCATTCTTCGCGCTACAATGATTTGAATGGCGCTGGCGATGCCTGTGGTGATCATGGCCAGAGTGATGTAAGCAAGCCCAATATAGGAAACACCACTCATGGCTTTGCCGTCTAGTTGGGCCGCAAAGTAGTTGTCTGTAAATACAACAAAGAATTGAACAAACGCACCCAAGCTCATGGGGAGTGAAACTTTGAGGAGGTCTTGATAGCGTATGGATAGTCCTTTTTCTTGCATCATGCAAAGTAAAGGCTTATCCTTTATGGAAGTGAACAATAAGAATGGAAGGTCTGAAAAGCCCTAAAATCAAGGGTTTTCAGCATTTACCCGCTATGGTTATGAACAAAAACAGACATTTTTCAACAAAATCACCCCAAAACGCTTGATATACTTGCGATTCAGGATTTTCTGCTTTTACATTTGTCTTGTTCAACATTATTAACCTAAAAAAACAAATTAAAATGAACAAAGCAGAATTGATCGACGCTATCGCTGGTTCAGCGAAGTTGTCAAAGGCTGATGCTAAGAAAGCATTGGAAGGTTTCATCGAAGTAACTACTAAAGCTTTGAAAAAAGGCGACCGTATCGGTTTAGTAGGTTTCGGTTCTTTCAGCGTTACTAAGCGTGCTGCTCGTCTTGGCCGTAACCCACAGACTGGTAAAGAAATCAAAATCAAAGCTAAGAACGTTGTACGTTTCAAAGCTGGTTCTGAATTGGCTGCTAAAGTTTAATTCTTTTCAAAGCCGAAAAGCCGTTCCGTCAGGAGCGGCTTTTTTTTTATACCGATACCATGACATTGGATCAGAAAAAATTATTGTATCAAAAGTTCTGTGCTGTTTTAACGGCTGAAAAGCAACAGAAGTTTGAACAAGTTTGGAGTCAGCGCAACACTTGCCTTCACATCGTTTTGGAGAATATTTATCAATCATTGAATGCAAGTGCCATTGTAAGATCTGCAGATGCTTTGGGAGTTCATTATTTGCATGTTCTAGAAGATGAGCATCCCTGGGAGATGAATAGGAAAATTTCTAAGGGAGCCATGGATTGGATGGATATACAAAAAAGTAAGGATCCAAGAGAAATGATGATGTCTTTAAAGTCAAAGGGTTTTGAGTTGGTAGTGACTGATTTCTCGCCCAATGCCATAGCTATTGAAGATTATCAACCTCAACGTCCAGTGGCCTTGGTAATGGGAACTGAGCTTACAGGTATTTCAGATGTTGCCAGAGAATTGGCTGATGTGCAAGTAGTGATACCCATGTCAGGATTTTCGCAAAGTTTAAATGTTTCCGTGGCTACCGGAATTGCGGTAGCACAGTTGTCTCGAAAGACAATGCACTTGAAAACTAAGTTTCCTCCTAGTGAGGAGGACCGTTTGGATGCGCTGAACCTGTGGTCAAGGAACACCATCTATTGGAGTGATCAGATCATGCGCGATTTCTTAGCTGAAAATCAAATCAATCCCATTTGAAAATCGCCCCTTCTTGTTGTGTTGGAATAGCCGACCAATCTGAGGTTCGATTCAAGAATTCATAATAGTCGTTGTCGTAAAATACAATGTGAATTGGACTGCCCATGAAAGATTTTATTTCGAAAATCGTCCATTGTTCACCTCTTCCCATCCTTATCTGTAAGTCTTCTATTTTCAGTCCATGGGAGTTCAGTAGGACTTTGAAGCGGTTGCAATGTGCAACCAAGAAGCATTTGTCTTGATTGTTTAATTCCGTTTGATTTTTTATGGTAAGGTTTAATGTGTTTTCCTCTAAGTATGGAAGATTGATCCTTTTGAAATCCTCGTCTGCATCTGGATAAGAAATGGCTATGGGAAGTATTTCGATGGTTCTAATTCCGTTTTTGTATGGATGTGCAATCCAAACATCTTGTACCCGCTCAAAGAGATCACCATTGATGCCGTTTTGATTTCGCGTATACTTCCTTTTCACTTCACCATTTTCAAATTCCTGTATGTACCTGTCAAAGGTTAATATTGTTTCCTTTTTGATGGTGTCCCTTTGGTCTGTCCATTCCGTATATTCACCTCTCTCTTCATTTCTGTATTGAATCATTTCCCATTTCTTATGGTGATTGAAATAGTACTCTGTTTGATAACTGACGTTCTCTTTTTCCAAGTGGATATACCACTCACTTCCGTTTGAATAGTATTTGGATTCTAAAGTGTCTTTTGGGTGATCAATATTGACGTAACGCTGCAATTGGCCATTGTCGTAATACCATTTTTCCCAACTTGTTTTATTGTCCCAATTGTAATTCCTTATTTTTCTTTCATAGGATAGTTTTCCAATGTCATTCCAACGCGTTTCTAACCCGCCACCATGGCCGTCTAGGGTGATTTCATGTGTTTTTATAGTGTTGTCATTAAATTCAACCATTTTTTCAATGAGGTAATAAGGATTGGGATATTCATAGAAAATGGTTTTGGCGATGTTCCCGTTCTCATGAAAGCTGAGCCAGTTATCAATGGGATGACCGTATTCGTCATATTGTCCCAATATTTTGACAGAGCCATCAGCATAGTTCTCGATGTATTTGCCTTTTCTTCTTTCTTCTTCAGGTGCATTGATGACGGTGTCTCTGTATTCTTTTCTGATGGTTAAAATTCCTTTTTCATTCCATTCTTCATACACGCCAATGGGGATCCAAGTGTTGGTGTATCCCATTGGATCTATCTTTTCATCTTTCTCTGGTATGCCATGGTAAAGTTGGTGCTCCGTTGCATTGAGCGGATAAAAATTTTGGTGAATCAAAGGGAAACCATTTTCCAAGAAAACAGAAATTTCTATTCTCAAATGGTCATTTTTATCCATGG
>CANGVU010000006.1 GCA_947457325.1 Flavobacteriales bacterium
AACCTCAAAATAAGAAACCATTAGCCAATCCCAACTCATACTTGCAAAAGTAACTTCAATCATTGCATTCCAACAAAAAAGGCCTCGATGAGGAGGCCTTTTTATTCACAATTGAAAAACGATTTATCTCTTGACCACCCAACGCAGGTTTTCAATAACATCTCCAGATTTTATTGAGACAACATACACACCTTCTGTGAGGTCTTCTTGGATTTCAATTTGCTTGGTTGCACTAATGACCGATTGGATAAAAACGATTTCGCCCAATGTGTTGTAAACACTTACAGTAGCATCGTCTCTTAGATCAGTTCCAAAAGAAAGTGTGGCGCTTCCATTGGATGGATTAGGGAACAAAGTGATTTGCGAGCCATCAAGTTCTAAGATTTGCGTAGTTGCTCCATTACAGTCCTCATTGATTAGCTCAATATTGTCGAGGTAGATATTATTACCATATCCATTGTAACCTTTAAATTTGACATACATGGTTGCAAATGCCATATTGTTCAAATTCACACACTCCTGTCTGAAATCACCCGCCACGGGATTCAAATAATCTGCAGTACTTTCGACAATGGTCGCCAAATCTGGACCACCTTTGCGGTACACCTCTGTCCAAGTATTCTGACAATCCGTAGAAATCAGAACAACAAGTGAGTCACTATAGGTTGCATCATATTGACGATTGGCCACTTGGAATTTCAAAGATGCAGCATTGGTTGGAATTGAAAATACAGGCATAACAAATTCATCCACCTCTCCTTCTGCGTTATAATTAAAACAATCATACTTCAACATGCCATTGCCGCCTATTGAAACTTGTTCCCATGTGGTGGCATTATCTGGATTGGACAATTGCCAATTGGCATATGGGAAATTAGCAGTTGTGATATCATTGGCATATGGCAAAGCAGCCGCAGATGCATTATCCACAAAGCTTACCGAAGTTGATGAAGCATTATTGCTTGCATTCTCATCTGTACCATTATTGGGATTTACGACAGTGATGACAATGGTGTTGTTACCTGCTGTCAATGTCAATGCCGGCAGATTAATGACAGCAGTTCCGCCTTGAGCCAAGTTGCCACTCCAGTTATAGGTAGACAATGCGCCTCCATTGATTTGGTAATGAATACTGCAAGATGTAAGATTTTGCAAACCGTTATTGCTCAAGGTCACAACGGGCGAAACGCTGTTGTTACATGTTACAACAGGAACATTGGTAACTCCACCAACACCTGCATCTAAATTGGCCACAACGGCGCCTTCAGGAAATCCGTCTAGAACAAGAATACCCGTATTTCCTGGATCTAACCATTCTCTTAATCTTGTTGCTGCAGTTGCACCGGCATCCCAAGACACTCCAAAGCGACCATATGAATCACCTTGACCATTTTCTGTATTTCCATTGCAAGCAGAACCTCCACCATACAATTGACCAATGATGCGGTGATTTTGATCAAACAAAGGTGAACCCGAAGAACCAGGCTCTGTAATTCCATCATCCCACTGGGCAACATCCCATGTCTGTGCACCTCCCCAATTGCCTTGTGTAACCGGATCATTTTCAAATGAAATCTTCTTCAAATCTCCACTTGGATGGTGAATTCCGACAACGGAACTAACGGTATTGACATCTGAGGCATCCCATCCTGAATACTGCACATTGTAATTGGCTGGAGGAACTGAATTCAATTCCAACAAGCAGAAATCACTTCCTGCATTCTTGGCTCTTAAGACACTACCTGAAACCGTTTGGTTGGTTGGCCCAGTATTTCCAGTACACCCCGTTGTCTCATGATTGAAAACAAAAACCCAACTTCCCACATTAGCAGCGTAACAGTGATTGGCAGTTAAGAAATAAGGTGTACCATCATTGGCAGTGTTGTTTACCAAAGCCCCAGTGCAAGCGGCAAAACCGCCATCCAAAATCAAAGCCACAGCTTTCTTTTCTATTTGCCAATCTGCACCCACGGGACAATTAACATTGTTATTGCAATTCCCGCTTGTTCCGTATGGCCCCCTTTGGGCTAAATCATCGGATAAATGACTGCTCAAAACTGTGCGGTACCCATGAACTATTGTACCCAAAGACAACTGCACTTCATGCATTCTAGATGTTGGCACTGTTAACTCAATCACGGCTGCATCATCATGAATCAATGTGGTACCCAACACATGAGCTTCGGAGTTGTTTCTCTCTGTTATCTTACCAATGAACTCATCTCTTGATTCCGACCAAATGAACATCTCAGCACCTTTAACCAAATAAAATTCATTAAAAATAAAATTGATCGATTTTGCGCCAACGCACTTCACTCCTAAAAACCAAGTAGCTCTGTTGTTGGCTTCGTCAAAAGTCCAAAAGCCACTGTTTTGAAGATTGTAATCTACATTGTACTCTATACCAAAACGGTAAGGTGCTGATTTATCTTGGTCCGTCACAGCATCTTCCATTTGAATAGCAGACAAATCCGGTGCTGCTGTAAGGACAAATGGCACTACAGCAGGAACATCTTTAATTTGCCACCTCTGCGGTTCCCCGCCAAATGTTACTTGGGAATACAATGCATTAAAATGCAGCAATCCACTAATAAAAAACGAAAGGGTAAATATTCTATTCATATCAATAATTTGATGCAATATAAAAAACCATTGGCTATGATTTCAGATTTTAACGTGATAGCTGATAATACTCAGGTAAAAAAAAAGCTGCACCCTAAGGTGCAGCTTAATAATGCATATTCGCTCTTAATTACTGCTTACTGAAACGCGTGGTTACACTACCAAATTGATTCTTCAATTCTATCAAATACATACCTGAAGCAAGACTTGCGACATCCAAGGAGTAGCTCATCTGCTCTTGATTCCATTGACCTTGATTAACCAACTTACCATCTATTGAATAAATATTAAATTGTAAAAAATCACCATCATTCCATTCTAAACCTTGAACAAACACATTGATATTCTGTGATGCTGGATTGGGATAAACCTTAACTGAGGATGACAACAAAACCATACCTGGGTTCTCTCCTTGAGGATTGTTGTCATTGTACATGCATGATCCATCATCTTCTGTAGCGTCAGCCATATAATTCAATGCTGTAGAATCCATACATCCCATGATTGCAGCACCGCAATTGGAAAGAATACTGTACATCGCTTGTTGCTCACTACCCCAATTCAAACCACCATAAAAATCTCCGTATCCCATACTATTGGAGATGGAAACATAACCACCATTCCAACCATCGCCCCAACTATCTTCCATATTGACAGTATAGCAATCAGGTGTTAGGCAAGCGAAATCAACTAAAGTTGAATTGTTCGTTTCACCATCAAAGCTGAATACTACATCTCCGCTAGAACTGACAACTTCGAAAGACATTTCATCGGCCCAATATCCGGTTGTTGCTACGATGTAAGACCATCCGTACTGGCAATCTTGACTGTAAACGCAAGAGCTATCAGCGACATTAGCTGCAGGGTTATAATTCATTGAAGTAGGATCCATACAACCTTCAATACTCAATGAGCAGCCATCTGAATTAATGGACACCATCATATCAGAAGAATTTCCAGAGGCTAAGTATGGAGAGGCAATTGGAACAGACAAACCATTCATGTAAATGTTCAACGCCGTGTTACCCCAACCATCACCAAAGTTATCATCTAATGTGGCATACAAACATCCATCGTTCACACAAGCATAAGAATCGGCATAGCCGCCCGAATATGCCAGATAATTGCCATTCTCATCGAACAAGGAAATAGAGCATTCATTTGCAAAAACATCTCCACTCCAGTCAAAGAACAACATATTCATTGTGCCACAAGCATCTGCCATTACACAAGAACCATCGTTGTAAGTAGCCTCAGGATTATAATTCAACGCATTCATCTGGGTACAACCGTAAATGGGATAAATACAAGAACCATCATTGACATCTGCATCTGCATTATAGTTAATAGCGCTAGGATCTGCACAACCGTAGGAAATTTCATTACCACAAGATCCATCAACACTGAATATTTCATTTTCTGAAGAAAGCGTGGCATCCAAACTTTCATGGATAATTTGCACGCCCCCAACATTGATCCAAAAATAACCATTGTACCAACCCAGATTACCCGCGTTATTGGTCATCACAGCAGTGTAGCACATATTAGGGTCTAAGCAAATATCTGTGTTGTATATGGCCACATTATTCAAAATAGGGTTGGTAAATACCACAACGCCATTTGAATCTACAATTGACAAACTTACTTCGCCACCATTTCCGAAGGTACAGATATACAAATGCGCATTTGCACCATTGTCACAATAAACACAACTACTATCTAACACGTCAGCATTTGGATTGAAATTGATGGCATAGGCATCCGTGCAACCGCCATACAAACAACTTCCATCATTGATATCTGCCAAAGGGTTAAAGTTGGCTGCATTGGAATCTGTGCAACCATAATCAATAGAGGTAGATGTGCAAGCAGATGTATTTAATGCCAGATTAAACATCAAATCTGATCCAGTGCTCAATGTACCAGAGAACATGACTGTTGAATCAACCGAAATGGATATTGAAGCACCATTCCAACCATCACCAAAAGTATCATGAAGAAGAACAGTGTAGCATCCATCGGACAGACATGCTGTGACAAAATAATTGCCATTGTTTTGATAAGTACTGCTCTGCAAGGCGATTTCACCTTGATCATTGAAAATAGACCATTGAACCTCATTTCCAAAAATGGAAGTTGTTGTATTCACACCAACTTGATTCAATCCATCAGGACAAACAGTCTGGGCCACTGATGACTGCGAATAGCCGAACAACAGAGACAAAATAAAAATCAGTAAAAGATTCTTTTTCATTGGTTTAGTTTATTGCGTTCGAAGCTATGTGAAAATTATTAAACAAAATCATGAAAACCTGATTTTAACATTTAAAGTTTTAACCAAGACATTGCACCACTGCCAATCAATCGAAAATCTGACTCATTCAATTTTTGATAAAAGGCGACAAACTGCCCTTCTGCAATAGCCCGTTGAGGGTCATCAAAACAAAAAACAATACCCTGCTCGGAAATCCAAATGGTGGCCTGCTCCAAAGTTTGCCGATAACGAACTTGAGCCCAAACGCGCTGACCAGAATGCAATTCATCAGCATTCAATAAATGCAAATCACTTTTTTGAACCAATACACATGGGTTGTACAAAGCACGATGATGTTCACCTTGTCCAACATAAACCGTATTGCTTTTTGTATCCGTGTGCAAAATAAATAGGGGCTGAGCAAAACCGCCAATGCTGAGCCCCTTGCGCTGACCAACGGTATAGTAATGTGCCCCTTGATGCTTCCCTACCCATTTCCCCTTCATAGAATTCCAATCTCTATCTGAAACCCATTTGATCATCAAATCCCAATTTCCTGAAACTGCGATTGATTGATCGGCTTCTTGATCAAAGTCTTTTTCGTCCAACAAGATAACGTTTCCTTCTTTGGGCTTCAGCTGTTGTTGCAAAAAATCAGGCAATCTAACTTTGCCCACAAAACAAAGTCCTTGAGAATCTTTTTTGGCCGCTGTGGGCAAACCTATTTCGGCAGCCAATGCCCGTACTGCAGCTTTTTCCAAGTGTCCAATAGGAAAAAGTGCCTTGGATAATTGGCTTTGTGAAATTTGAGATAAAAAGTAACTTTGATCTTTATTCACGTCCAAACCGTTCAACAATTCAAATTGTTGGGTATGATCATTCCATTGTTTTCTGCAATAATGACCAGTAGCGACAAAATCCGCCCCTAACTGTTCAGCAGCTTTCAGAAACACATCAAATTTAATTTCACGATTGCAGAGTATATCCGGATTGGGGGTCTTGCCCGCCGCATATTCCGCAAACATGTAATCTACAATACGTTCTTTGTATGCCTTACTCAAATCTAAAACCTGAAAAGGAATTCCCAGATGCTCAGCTACAAGCATAGCGTCATTGCTATCATCAATCCAAGGACATTCGTTATTGATCACAACTGACTCATCATGCCAATTGCGCATAAAAATACCCACCACATCAAAATCCTGTTGCAGCAATAAATGAGCAGCAACACTAGAGTCTACTCCCCCTGATAACCCAACTACAACTCGTTTTTTTGACATTGCACAAAAATAACAGATAAATTTCATTCATTTAAGGCAACCATCAATAAGATTTTCGTCACTAACTTAGTGAAGTGCCAGAAACAAGCATCATTTTGGATTTAGTCTCCGGGAGTATCCGAGGAGAACATCGTTCGCAAGAATTGATCTATAAAATGTTTGCTGGTAAAATGAAGGTGGTTTGCGTACGTTATTTGAAATCAAGAGAAGACGCTGAAGATTTGCTACAAGAAGGTTTTATTAAAATTTTTAATATCCTTCCGCAGTACTCAGGTAACGGATCTTTCGAAGGTTGGATGCGACGCATATTCGTCAATCTCTGCATCGATTTCATTAGAAAAAACAAGAAAATTTCTTTTGTATCCGATGACAGAATGGAGATTGCCGATGAAGAAACCACGCTAGCTCCAGAGGATCCGGCCATGCCCGATTTCACCCCGGAAGATGTCCTTGCGGCGATGGAATCGTTAACACCTGTTTACAGAATGGTATTCAACTTAATTGCATTTGAAGATTATTCCCATCAAGAAGTTTCCGAGAAATTGGGAATCTCTGTTGGAACGAGTAAGAGCAATTATTTCAAAGCCAAAAAAAATATTCAACGCATCTTGATTAATCAGAACACAAAGGAAAATGAGCGAAAAGCAATTTGAAGAGCAATTAAAAAAGAAGTTTGAGGATTATGAAATCCCCGTAACACCCAATGTTTGGCAAAATGTGGCCAAAGGTGTTGGAGGGAAGTCTACATTAATGGCAGCCTCTTACAAGTGGCTTATTGCCGGTATGATTGTAGGCGGAGGTGCTATTGGAACTTATTTAACATTAAGCAACAATCATGGAGGCTCTTCATTCATTGCTCAATCAGAGCAACCGAAAAGTGAGTCTGATAGCGGCGTTCAAAAGAAATCAAATATTGGTTCTACTAAAGATTCCAGTGAAGCCGTTGATGATTTAAATGGTGTCAAAGTTGCTTCAACTTTTTCTGAAACTTCTTCCGGATTAAAGAACAACTATTCGACCGAAAAAACAATCAGCGGAAGCAGCAACTCAGAAAAGGGAACATTCAGCAAGGACAACCCAATCGAAACCAGTACTTTTTCCACTGCAAAAACCCATTGTGTAGGTGCTGAAGTATCTTTCAACTCGCCATCAACCCCAGATGATGTAAGCTTTCTGTGGAATTTTGGAGACGGTAGTTTTAGCAATGAATCCAATCCAAAACACAAGTATTTGAATCCTGGCACATACATCGTTTCACTCTCTGTTTCGGGTCACAAAAGTGCTCAAATCAACACGATGAACATGAGTGAAACGATAACAATCCTTACAACGCCAAAAGCAGATTTTGATTGGTCATTTGACAACGTAGAATCAGGAAAACCTGTTGTATCCATTGACAACAACAGCGAAGCGGCTATAGGTTTTGAGTGGAATTTCCATGATGGTAAAAAAAGCCATGATTTCAAACCCAACAAAGTCATCAATGCCAACGGCAAATTCCCCATTTCAATAACAGCCATTCATGAAAATGGATGCAAGGATACCAAAATAAAATACGTTAGCATCAATGACAACAGTCAACTACAAGCTTCTGCTCAAACTTTAGCAGGCGAAGGATTTATGCCTGAATCATTGAAAGATTTGAAAGGAAGTTTTGTGATGAGTATTTACGACAATGGTAAAAAGATTTTCGAAACCAAAACCATCAAGCGTCCGTGGACTGGAATTGATGCCAATGGCCGCTACCATGAAGTAAACAAACAATACACATGGATCATCATCACCAAGGAAAACAACAACGGTGCATCCAATTATTTCTCAGGAAAAGTTCTATTGAAACCTTAACCAAACCCTATATATCAATCTAGTAAGAAAAGTGGAGCTTCGGCTCCCTTTTTTTTTAACATTAGTGCAACTTTTAATTTGTTATATTTGTCTGTCTCAGGAGATACGTATCCTTTATTGTAAAAAAGAAAATGAAAAGAATAATTGTTGCCTTGATGGCTGCCTTTACCTGCCAACTCAGCATTGCTCAAAACCAAGTTGTTTTTGATGCTGCAGCAAACAATACTACCATCACCGCATGTGCACCTTCTGCTACAGATCCCAACGTGCAAACCACATACGGAATAGTTGCTTCTGGGGGTAGTTCCAACCCAACTTATTCCAATGGCGAAAATGTCACTGTTACTTTTTGCCCTTTTACAGCTGGAGATGCTGTTACGGCGACATTTACGATTTTCAACTTATCTACAGTAGATACCCAACCAGGAAATGGCAATAATTCTGATCAAATGTTTGTCTTTGATGGCCCCAATACAGCTGCTCCTTCTTTGGGGAATTATGGGGGAACTTCGATTCAAGGAACCAATATCTCCGCAACCATCACCAATACTTCTGGTTGTTTAACTTTTCAATTCGTATCCAACGATCAAGGTACAGGAACATTTTCTGGCTCTGTAGCTTGTTCTACGCCGTGTGACCCACCCCTTGCGGCGGGAATTCTTCTAAACGGTGAAAATGGGGCAACTGATTTCATTAAAGTTTGTATAGGTGAAGAGGTTCAGTTCCAAGAGACCGATTCTGATGCTGCAATAGGTTACGATTTGATTGGTTACAACTGGGATTTTATGGATGGCACCAGTGTTGCTGGGACTGATAATGGAATTGTATCACACACATGGACCCAAGAAGGCCAGTATTTTGTGCAATTATTTGTTCAAGATGACAACACGGATAACGTCTGCACAAACACCAATTTCATTTCACTTGAAGTACTGGTGGCACCTCAACCTCAATTTGTCAATTTCCAAGAGGATGCCGAAATATGCGTTGGAGAGCAAGTAAGTTTCACAGCCGAACCTGATATTTACGAAGTAACATGGTCTGGTTTCAATGGGGCCACCGAAATTGAAGAGGGATGCTTTACAGATGATCAATTAGGTGTGGCTCAAGATGTTGAAATCTATCAAACTGGATTCGTTGCAGGAACTGTTATCGAGAACGTGAGCGATATCTTGGATGTTTGCTTCGAAATGGAGCACAGTTTCATTGGGGATATTGTTGTTATTCTTACTTGTCCTAATGGTCAAAATATGACTTTCTATCAACAAGGAGGGGGAGGTATCAATCTTGGAGAGCCCAACCCTGCAACCAATATGGCTGACTTTCCTTGCAATGATCCTGCTGTAATTGGCATTCCTTATGAGTATTGTTTTTCGCCTAGTGCTACGCAAACATGGGTCGAGTATTCTCAAAGTCCTGGCGCAGGCCAAACTCTACCTGCTGGCACCTATGAACCTGTGCAACCGTTCTCAAATTTAGTGGGTTGTCCTGCTAACGGAATATGGACGCTAACTATAGTTGACAATTGGGCAGTGGATGATGGCCAGGTATTTTCATTCACTTTGAATTTGAACCCTGACTTTTATCCTCCTGTGACTGTATTCACACCAGATATTGGTATAGATGCCAGTCAGAGTTTTTGGAACACTGGGACATTGCCGAGCTATGCTTCAATTAGTGATAGCAATGCGGATCAGATTGTCATCACCCCTACTCAGGCTAGCCCTCCTGGAGGCGACGTTTTCACCTACACCGTTGTAGATGATTTTGGCTGTTCCAATAGTACCTCATTTACAGTTACCACTTTTGAAGCCCTCCAAGTTACAGCAGGACCTGATCTTCAATATGCTTGCGGAAGTTTGACCTTGGAAGGTGGGTTTGTGGGAGTACCCTCATGCCAAGAATGTATAGATAATTATAACATCCCCTACGTTGCAAATGAATATTGGATAGAAACCTATTGCCCTGACGCCAATGATGGTACAATGATGGCCATTACCGTATCAGGATCCGTGGAAACTTGTTGTGATTTGCTTCAAGTTTACAATGGACCTTCTGATACTGATCCAGTATTGTTCGCATGGGGCGAAGGTACTGGTCTTCCTGCAATGTTGAATCCGCCGCAGCAATTCGTCTCTACTGATCCAAGCGGGTGTATCACTATTTCCATTCTTCCGGATGTTAGTGTTCAACCCGTTATAACCATAACTGTTTCAGCATTCGATCCTTCTGGTGTCGAAATTGGTGGTGGTCCTGATTACACCTTCGAATGGACTCCTGCAACATTCTTAGATGACCCCAGCGCTCTTCAACCAGTCGCATCAGGAATTACCCAAGCCACAACATACACCCTCGTGGGTTACCCTACCGGCCACCAAGCCTGTTCCTCTACGGACGAAATGCAAATCACCATCAGTCCTCTTGGTGATCCCGGAATCAGCGTAACCCTTCCTACTTTTTGCGACACTTTGATGGCCCCTATCGACATATTCAATCTCTTGGGCGGCAATCCAACCAACCAAAATGACCTTTGGATTTTACCCGATGGAAGCACTTACACCCCAGATGATAACGTCACTCCGGCTGTCCCTCCTTTGACGGTGGACGTTGCCACTGACATCAATCCAGCTGACCCCACTCCTACTTTCATTGCCGACCCCACTGATGCCTTCTACCCCAACTACACTTTTACCCATGAGGTGAGTTTGGGCACTTGCGCCACTCAGGCTACTGTCACCATTTCATTCACTGAAGAGTTGAATGCTACTGTGACAGCTGATCATGAAATCTGCGATGACGCCACAACTGATCTAGAGGTGCTCACCACTACCAATGGAATGGCCCCCTACAATTATCAATGGTCACACAATAGCACAAATATTTCTGGTCTTGAAGATTTAATGAGTTTTGAGCCCACTGAATCTGGTTTGTACTGCGTCCGTGTTTCTGACGGCTGTAGCCATCAAATCAACCGTTGTGTTGATGTAACCGTTCGTCCAAAAGCCCCTGTCACCATGGAGGCTATGACCTATGCACAATGTTGGCCAGATCCTTTCAATTTAAGCATCACCACTGACCCAGCTTTGTATCAAGATTCTTACTGGGAAATCAGCAGCGGTCAAACCTTTATGAATATGCCCAACCTGAATCTTCTAATGGAGAATCCAGGCAGCTATGATGTCAGCTTGACGCTTGAAGATGATTTAGGTTGTATCTATGACACCATCATTTATAATTACATTGAGTCATATGATCCACCCACAGCAGGATATTTGGCCAGTGAAGATGAAGTAAGCTCTTTTGACCCTATTGTCTCATTTACCAATATGTCAGAAGGTGATATAGTTTCTTACAACTGGACTTTTGACAATGCCAACGATCAATTCTACTCTGAGGAAACAGAACCTTCATTCACATTCCCATTTGGGGTAGGTGGAATATATGAAGTAGAACTTCAAGTAATTGATGTGAATGGCTGCATTGATGTTGCAACTGGAAACATAGAGGTTCAGGAACCATTCTTATTCTTCATCCCTACAGGCTTCACTCCCAATGGCGATAATATCAATGATGGTTTACAAATCGTCAGTAATGATCTAGATGAAGCCGTTTTTGAAATGACCATCTTCAACCGTTGGGGACAAACTGTTTTTCATACCAATGACCCACACATGCCATGGATGGGACAACAAATGGACAGTGAGTACTATGTGCCCAATGGCGTGTATATGTGGAACGCAACTGTTCGTTCAAAAGCAACCGGTGAAAAGAAAGAAATCAATGGTACAATTACCATTACGAGATAATCGGAAATGAATCAACAAAAAAGGGAAGCGCTGCTTCCCTTTTTTGTTTCACAAATATTTTTACATCTTTTCAGGCATCTGGATTCCTAGCAGCGACATACTGCTTTGAATACATTGACCTGTCAACGATGTCAAATTCAATCTAAATGTTTTGATATCCACATTCTCCTCTCTAAGAATATTGCAATGCTGATAGAAAACATTAAAGGCTTTTGTCAATTCATAAGCAAATGCGGCCATAACAGAAGGGTCATATTTCTTTACAGCTTCACTCAAAAACTGAGGATAAGCAAACAACAATTTGATCAAATTCCTTTCCTCACCGCCCATTTTTACTTCACCATTCAATACCATATCTCCACCCTTATTCCAATTGGCCTTTCTTAAAATGGCCTGGGTTCTGACATAACCATACTGAATAAAAGGACCTGTGTTGCCATTAAAGTCAATGCTTTCTTGAGGGTTGAACATCATGTTCTTCTTTGGATCAACACGCAACAAGAAATATTTCAATGCGGCCATTCCAATCTTATGGTAAGTCAAATCTTTTTCCTCTGTCGTCAATCCATCGAGCTTCCCTTGCTCTTCAGCCATAAGTTTAGATTCATCCTTCATGCTATCCATAAGATCATCTGCATCAACCACTGTCCCTTCCCTACTCTTCATCTTGCCTTCTGGCAACTCCACCATCCCGTAACTCAAATGATGGCAAGCATCCGACTGACTCCATCCCAACTTGGACAATATCTTGAACAAAACTTTGAAATGATATTCCTGTTCATTGCCCACAGTATAAATCTGTGCTGCAGTATCAGGAAAATCTTCAAAACGCAAAATAGCTGTTCCGATATCTTGCGTTATGTACATAGCTGTTCCATCCTTTCTCAGCACTGCTTTCTCATCAAGACCCTCGTTGGTCAAGTCTATCCATGTACTTCCATCATCCTTCTTAAAAAATACACCTTTTGATAAACCTTTTTCAACTTCTTCCTTGCCTTTCAAATAGGTTTCACTTTCAAAATATAGTTTATCAAAATCGACCCCCATATTGCGGTAGGTGACATCAAATCCAGCATAAACCCATTGGTTCATCATTTTCCAAAGTTTGGTAACGGCCTCATCACCATCTTCCCATTTGCGCAACATATCTTGTGCTGCCAACATTGAAGGCGCATTACTTTCAGCCTCTTCCTTAGTCATACCATTCTGAATCAACTCGGCAATCTCTGCCTTGTATTGCTGATCAAAAGCAACATAATACTGACCTACCAACTTATCGCCTTTTAACCCAGTTGATTCTGGAGTATCATTCTTGCCTGAAGCTTGCCAAGCATACATGCTCTTGCAAATGTGAATGCCTCTATCATTGATGATTTGGACCTTGGTAACCTTGTGGCCAGCAGCCTTTAATATCTCGGCTACTGAGTAACCCAGAAAGTTGTTTCTCAAATGGCCCAAATGAAGCGGCTTATTGGTATTGGGCGATGAATACTCCACCATGATTCTTGGTCGACTGTTCTCCTCTTCCCTTCCCCAATGTTGCACCTTTAGCATTGTTTGAAACGCATCCAACCAATAAGTATCTTCTATGACCAAATTGAGAAACCCTTTGACAACATTGTATTCTTTAACAACGGAACAATGTTGTACCAAATAATCTCCAATTGCATTTCCCAATTGTTCCGGCCCCTGTTTGACAAATTTGGTGATGGGAAAAACGACCAAAGTTGTATCCCCTTCAAACTCTTTTCGGGTGTCCTGAAATTGAATGCTCTGCTCAGTAAGTTCAACTGAAAAGGTCTTTGAGACGGCCTGCACCACGTATGGAAACAAGATTTGATTAATGTTATTCATGCTATAATTCGTGATGCAAAGTTAAGAAGGCTGTACCTTTGTTGCATGCGTAATTCTAAAGACTCTATTCTCCATAGCATTGAAGA
>CANGVU010000007.1 GCA_947457325.1 Flavobacteriales bacterium
GTAAAAAGAGCCAATGAACTAGCTGGGTATGAAGAGGTATATCAATTATACGCCAAACGCTACTATCCGGAAGCCATGACGGCTTGCAACAAAGTACTGCGCGAAGATTCAACAAATCACTTGCTTTGCAAGTATAAAATTTTAAGAGCGGTTTGTGTGGGTTACGTGGACGCCATGGCCGGACTCACTGACCAATACCAAGAGGCATTGAAGGTGGTAATCCAAGATTGCCCAGGTTCTCCTGAAGCTGAAAAAGCACAAGAACTATTGATGCCTTTTGCCCCAAAAACCGAAAAACCTTCGGAAACCACACCACCTCCTGCTCAGGAGGTGACCTTCCAATTTGACGAGAAAGCTGAACATTATTTTGCCATTGAAATTCCACTCAGCACCCCTAACATCAATGGTTACAAAGCCATCATGGCAGACTACACTCAAAAATTTTATGCCTCAAATAAACTGACTGTAACCGGCAATATGCTCAACCCTGAGACCCAATTGCTGATGACCAAAAGTTTCAAAAAACTGGCTGACGCTCAAGATTTTATGAGTACCTTCGCATTGAACACCAATGAAGTAAAAGAAATTCACGAAAAACAATTCCAGTATTTCTTGATTTCCAAACAGAATTATGTTCAGTTGTTTAAGATTAAAAGTTTAGACAGTTACAAGCAATTTTACCAAGAAAACTATCCGAAATAAAATGAAAATGTCAAGAACCCCTGAAAATCCGGTGGACACTTCCATCAATCGCATTGTAGAAGGAACATCCATCAAAGGTGATATCAAATGTGAAAGCAACATTCGCATTGATGGAATTTTTGTCGGTGATTTGATTACCAAAGGTCGTTTGGTAGTGGGTCCTAATGGTAAAATTGAAGGAAATGTAACCTGTCAAAACGCTGAATTGGAAGGACAAATCAAAGGAAAAATTCAAGTTCAGCAATTGCTTACTTTGAAATCCACTGCTAAAGTAGACGGAGATATGGTTACCGATAAATTGGCCATTGAGCCCGGTGCTACCTTCACTGGAAACTGCAGCATGGGAAACAAAATAAAGGACATCAAAATAGATGTTCCTCAGGATGCCAAAGCCGCCGTTTAACACCAGTTTCTTAAGATATGCTGGTATGGCCAGTCAAATGGCCATTATCATTTTGGTCTTTGTTGGTATCGGTCGCTATTTGGATGGGGGAAATGGAAAAACATACACCCTAATCGGATCCATATTGGGAGTTGGCCTATCCTTATATTCTGTTGTTAAATCGCTCATGAAACAGCCATGAAAATTAAACCCATTACTGGCATTTATCTCACCGTTCTTTTGTGTGCCCTAATATTCTTGATTCAACCTCTTCAATGGCTATCGGAAAGCGTCCAATGGGCATTGGTTGGATTTATTGGCACCTTTGGATTAATCACGTGGTTCTTTTCTAAAAGCATGTCACAAGCCAAATCGGGCAAGGTTTGGATCAACCAATTCCTTGGCTCCATTGCCATAAAAATGTTTACCACATTGTCTTATTTGACCATTTTTCTTTATGTCAATAAAGATTGGGAAACTGCGCAGAAATTACAATTGGCCATTGGCGCATTTGTCGTTTATATTGCCTACACGATACTTCTGGCGGGCAACAAACCTAGCGCGGAATAATTCTATCCCTCAATCGCAGCACAACAAGAATTGCGGCTGCATCAAACAACAGATCCAACATCTCTCCTGAACGATAAACCGTTAAAGCTGTTTGGAGGATCTCCAGCAGAATAGCATAAGATATCAACCCCAAAAACAATGGAGTATTCCCGGGAACGGCACTCCATGGAAACAACAACCACAATAGGGTCAGCCCTCCAAACAAGATAAAATGCGCCACCTTGTCAAGACCAATAATATCGGTCAATTCCCAGGTATTATGTGTTGGCACATGAATCAGGTGTAAGACCAAAACAAAAAAGGTTGCTACTGGAGCAACCTTATTATTTCTCAGAAAAGAAAACATACTTTACAAAGATGCTTCGTAAGCCGCTGCATCCATTAAACCGCTCAAATCTACACCAGCGTCCAACTTCACTTTAATCATCCATCCCTCACCATAAGGATCCTCATTGACCAATGCAGGATTGGCTTCCAAACCAGCATTCACCTCCAATACTGTTCCTTTCACAGGCATAAACAAATCAGAAACCGTCTTAACAGCCTCAACTGTACCAAACACCGCATGCTCATCCAATGATTCCCCTTCGGTCTCTATTTCAACAAATACAATATCACCCAATTCACCTTGCGCAAAAGCGGTGATTCCTACTGTTGCTACATCACCGTCGATACGAACCCACTCGTGATCTTTGGTATACTTTAATTCTGCTGGATAGTTCATAAAATTTTTCGTGTGGGGTAAAAATAGGACATTATCTTCGAACTCCCTGCGAATACCGCAAAAAATCATGAATTCATTTTTGAAAAATCAAATGAGCATTACTTCTATTCTCTTGTTGGCTTTGATTGGCCTTTTGGCTGGTATCATCAGCGGTTTTGTTGGGATTGGCGGCGGTATGATCATGGTGCCCGCGATGATTTATTTTTTTCAATACAATCAGTTCCAAGCACAAGGAACCAGCTTAGCGGTTTTAATGATGCCCGTTGGAATTTTTGCGGTAGTGAATTACTATCAAGCCGGCCACATTCAATTCATTCCCGTATTTGCCATTGCACTAGGGTTTGTTGTTGGCGCTTTTTTAGGCAGCAAATGGGTGTTGGGAATGGACATTCAAAAAGTGAAATTGGTGTTTGGTCTTTTCATGTTCCTCATGTCCGCCAAGATATCTTGGGACGCTTATCAGAAAATTACATCGCCACCGGCACCATCTGAAACAAAAAAGGAGGTCTGACGACCCCCTTTTCAATATTCAAAAGCAAAATTATTTTTTACCTTTCTTAGCTACTTTCTTAGCTGGCTTGGCTGCTGGTTTAGCAACCTTCTTAGCTGGCTTAGCGGCTGGTTTAGCTGCCTTCTTTGCTGGCTTGGCTTTCTTTGGTTCTTCTTTAACCTCAATAGCGCTATCCAACAATTTAGATGAACTCATGTTGAACACTTGAGCAATTTTCTCTAAAGTCAACAAAGTGATGTTGCGGCCTCTTTCGATGCGGTATGCATTGGACTTGTCCAATCCAACTACATCTCCAAATACCTCTAAGGTCATTTTTTTCTTCTTGCGAAGAGCACGGATACCTGCTCCAATAGAAGCCAAGTATGCCTTTTCGTTAAATTTTTGAGCCATTTTGTTTTTTGTTTTCGGTTACAACATACAAAGATATAAATATTTCATTATGATACAACTATTTTTCCCACTTGTCCACGGCTACAGTGGCTAGCGCGTTACCAATAACATTGGTTGCAGAACGACCCATATCCAACAAATGATCTACGCCCAACAACAATACAAGACCAGCCTCTGGTATGCCAAAAGTGGCTACCGTTCCTGCTATCACCACCAGTGAAGCCCTTGGCACACCAGCGATTCCCTTGCTGGTTATCATTAAAGTCAACAGCATGGTTATTTGATCTCCCAATGAAAGTTCAATGCCATAAGCTTGTGCAATAAACAAACTGGCAAACGTCATGTACATCATGCTACCATCCAAATTGAAAGAATAGCCCAAGGGCAATACAAAACTGACGATGCGGTTTCTACAGCCAAATCGCTCAAGCTGTTCCAACATTTTTGGATAAGCAGCTTCACTAGAAGCCGTAGAAAAAGCCAACAGCAATGGTTGTTTTAAATGACTAAGCAGTACTTTTATCTTTGACTTTAACAACAACCAACCTACGCCTATCAAAATCAACCAAAGCAGAGCCAATCCAGAATAAAACTCACCTATGAAAGTGGCGTAAGTGGCCAAAACTCCTATCCCCTTCTTGGCTATAATGGCTGTAATGGCAGCAAAGACTGCGAAAGGTGCAACGTACATGACAAATGTTGTAATCTTAAGCATAACGTGACCTATAGCGTCCATGGCTTTAATCAAGCCATCTGCTTTCTCACCCATAGAGGCTGCTCCAACTCCAAATAATAATGCAAAAATAACAATCTGCAGAATCTCATTCTTAGCCATTGCATCGATAACACTTGAAGGGAAAATATGCGTGACAAATCCCTTTAATGTGATGGCTTGGTGCTCCAATCCAATGCTTGCCGATTGGTCCGGCATTTCCAACTGAAGTTGGTGACCAGGCTGATACAAGTTCACCAAAACAGCACCCAAGGCCAATGAGATTAACGATGCTGAAAAAAACCAAAGCAAGGTTTTTCCTCCAATTCTACCCACAGCTTTGAGGTCTCCTAACTTGGCCACACCAGCAACCAATGTTGCAAAAACCAATGGCGCAATAATCATCTTGATCAAACGCAAAAAAACCTCAGTGAAAATGCTCAACACCTCTAAAATCTTAGCCAAAGTGCCGTCCATCTTGGATTCTCTATTGGCATTAGATACAACAATCTCTTGCAAATCTACTTTCTTATCGTGCGACCATTTCAAAGCAGCATCGTATTTCTGGTCTGCCGTTAGTACTGTATCCTTAGCTATTTCTTGAAGATCTAAGCTCGTCTCCTTGCTCACGTCACTTATCTGCTGAGAAATTTTTTCCCAAGCTTCTGCCTTGGTCAGGGGACTAGATGGTGGATACGAAACGTTTAGCCAGGCGCCAAAAACGATGCCCAAAAGAAGTGCAATAAAAATCCACTGAGTAAGATTAATCTTTTTCATTCGTGAGTACAATATCCCACGAATATAGGTCAATAAGCGCGCTGGTTGCGACCCTCCATGTAATTTATAAAGGCTTGATTCACCACCTTATTTCCACCAGGTGTTGGATAATTACCTGTAAAATACCAGTCTCCTTGGTGGTCTGCACATGCCTGATGCAAACCTTCTATGCGCTGATAGATGATCTTGACTTTGGCCTTCAAATCAGATGGTGTCAACAACTGTGCTATTTTATCATTGATCTCTTCAACGGTAAAAGGCTCATAGACTTCCTTCACATAATTTTTAACATGTTCCTTGGGCATATCCTTTTGATCCAAACACTTGCGGTAAACGACCTCCATGATGCTGGTGGATCCTCTTTCCTTGTGCAAGGCAACACAGGCTTGAAAAGCAATAAAATCGCCCATCTTGGCCATGTCTATTCCATAACAATCAGGATACCTGATTTGTGGTGCAGAAGACACAATGATGATTGTCTTTGGAGACAACCTATCTAAAATTCTAAGTATTGATTTTTTCAAGGTCGTGCCTCTCACAATTGAGTCATCAATCACCACCAAATGGTCCTGATTGGGCACTACAGCCCCATGGGTAATATCATAAACGGAAGATACCATTTCATCTCGCGCTGAGTCTTGTGTGATAAACGTTCTCAACTTAACATCCTTCAACACTATCTTCTCGATTCGGGTTCTGGTTAAAATAATTTTCTCTATTTCTTCCTTGGTTATTCCACTTCCCGCTTGAATCAACTTCTCTATTTTCTTTCTGTTGTCTTCATCTTCCAACTCTTTGATCATTCCATAAAAGGCGGTTTCAGCAGTGTTTGGAATAAAGGTGAAGACGGTCTTATCCATGTCGTGTTCAACAGCCTCTAGTATGGCAGGAACAACATTTCTTCCCAATTGCTGGCGCTCCTTGTAAATGTCCTTATCATTTCCTTTGGAAAAATAAATGCGCTCAAATGAACAAGGTGTCAACTCCTTGGGTTCTCTAATTTCTTTCAAGGATGTTTGTCCATCCTTCTTGATAATTAAACCATAACCCGCAGGGATTTCACTGATATCATCCGCACCCACATAAAAAGCGCTTTGAATAGGCGTCTTTTCACTGGCTACTACTACTATTTCATCATCCTCATAAAAAAATGCTGGTCGAATACCATTGGGATCACGCACAACAAAAGCATCTCCATGTCCAAACATACCAGCCATAGCGTATCCACCGTCCCATTCTCTTGAAGCGCGAGACAATACACGCTGCACATCCAAATGCTTGGCTATTAAATCTGAAATTTGAACATTGGAATAACCTTGGGACTTGAATCGTTCAAACAATATCTGGTTCTCTTCATCTAAGAAATGGCCTATCTTCTCCATGGCCGTAACCGTATCGGCTTTTTCTTTGGGATGTTGACCCAACTCCACCAGCAAAGAGAACAACTCATCCACATTGGTTAGATTGAAATTTCCTGCCAGCACTAGGTTCCTTGTCATCCAATTGTTTTGACGCAAAAAGGGATGACAATTTTCTATGCTATTACCCCCAAACGTTCCATAACGCAGATGGCCCAAAAACACTTCTCCAGTGAAGGCAAAATTCTCTTTCAAATACGCACTGTCCTTGATCAATTCAGGATTGCTTTTCTCCAAATCTGAAAAGCGCGCCATAACCTTTGCAAACACATCCCTAATGGGCTGCGCATCATTGCTTCGAATGCGACTGATGTACTTCTTTCCAGGATCAATATCAATCTTGATATTGGCCAAACCCGCGCCGTCTTGTCCACGGTGGTGCTGCTTTTGCATCAACAAATACATTTTGTTGAGGCCGTAAAATGCAGTTCCGTATTTCTCGGTGTAGTGTTGAAGAGGCTTCTTCAACCTTAGGAGTGCGATACCGCACTCGTGCTTGATGGCATCACTCATAGGGGAGTGTAAAATTTGCACGCAAAGATAGGTGGATACATCAGCAGCTTGAAATTATTTTTCATCTTCATGTGAAATTCCAATGTGCACAGCATCATACAAGAAAAAAGATGATGAAAACTATTACTACCCTATGCTTAACGTTGTGGTTATGTACCGCACTTGAAGCCCAAACACAAGGTGAAATATATGGTAATGTCAAAGATGCCAATCAAAATGGCGGACTTCCCGGTGTGGTGGTAACCATAGAGAATAGCGCAGGACACATCCCCTATGGCGGTGCTACAGACCTTGATGGTAAATTCCGCATCAGTGGAATTGAACAAGGCACCTACAATGTTCGCTTCCAAATGAATGGTAAAACCAGTATACTAAAAACCAGTGTCATTGTCAATCCTGATAAAATCACCGTGGTCAACGTTACCATGAGCGATTCAAGTTACATGGGAAAGGCACTGGTGATTGAAGAGCAAGCCATTCCTCTAATTGACATCTCTGGAGGCACCTTACATACATTAACCGCCAAAGAAATGAAACACCTTCCAAGTGCGCATGGTGGAAACATCAAAAACATTGTCGCTGGCATGCTCTCTGATGTTAAAACCGGAGGACGCGGAGAAGAGTTGTATTTTCGTGGCAGCCGTGCAGGAAGTGTTTTATACTTCATCGATGGTGTAAAGGTGAGAGAAAATGTCCCCAACATACCTTCAAGTGGAATTGCCTCCATCTCTGTTTATACAGGAGGAGTGCCCGCTAGCTATGGTGATTGCACTGGAGGTGTTATTGTTATCAATACCAAAAGCTATTTGCAAGAGTTCTATCAAAAACAAAAAGCCCTTTTAGAATGAACAACCACCGACAAGAGGATTGGATTTTGTTGTACCAACAAAACCCTAACCCTAATGCTTTGGGAGAAATCTTTAAGCACTGGGGGCATCTTGTCTATGGCGTTGCACTGAAATACCTTGGAAATACAGAAGATGCCAACGATTGTGTCGCAGATATTTTTGAAAAACTGTTGCTACACATCCCAAAAGAAACCATCCAAAATGGCGCTGCATGGCTTCACACAGTAACCAAATTTCACTGTTTGATGAAAATACGAGCCAACAAAGCTCAATACAAGCAGCTACAGACCTCAAGGTTACAATATACATCCGTTCATGAAATAGAAAACAGACTCAATCAACTCGAAGAGCTTTTATCCACTCTCAAAGAACCGCAGAAAAATTGCATCGAATCACTGTTTTTAAGACAACTTTCTTATGAGCAAATCACCCAAGAATTTGGTTACAGTTTTAATGAAATCAAATCTCATGTTCAAAACGGAAAAAGAAATTTACGCCTTGCACTTGAAAAAATAGAAAACAATGAACGTTAATCCTCCCACATCACACGAGCTTTTTCTATTTTCCTCAGGGCAAATGGCTCAGACAACAAGGGAATCTGAAATTAAGCAATGGCTTGAAGAAAATCCTTTTGGACAAGAAGCATTGGAGGGTTTGGCCATGGATCCACATTGCCAAGGGCTTAAAACTCCTTCATTTTTAGAAAAGCCTAGCCCTAAACAAGGTACCTTTAAGTTTCATTTCTTGGGCTGGGGACTGGGAGTAGGATTGGGTGCGTTGTTGGCTCTGTTGCTCATTAATCAACCTAAAGAGTTGTCTTTAAAATCAAACACCATTCAGCAAAACGCGACACAAAAAGAAACGATCAAAGAAAAAATCGACACCGCCGAACTCAAACATCAACAATCCAAAACATCAACAGCATCACCCCAACAACAACAAAAGAAAGCGTTACCAACCGAAACGGAGACATCTTCTGAAATTGATCACCCTGTGGTTTTAAAAGGGCGTGATATCGTCCGATTCAATCCTGTATCGCAGCATGGGGGGGCACCTGGAAGTGGCTATATCAAACTAAATAATCCTTGTATTGAAATACTAGGGTACCGTGTTTATCCATACAAGGAACGCGCTGTAAAAGAAGAAATCAATCTCCCGGGATTGCCTGCCAATGAGGGCGTTAGAGGATACTTCATTGCTGAACGGGTTCCTTATTTGAAGGCCATTGAAAAAGCCATAGAAAACTATCAAGAAAAAAATCCTGAGATCTGTATTTTCATTTGCGAGGATATTCTGCTTCAGTATCCCAATGACATCAATGCCCTTTATCTCATTGGTCGTTGCCTTTTTGAAGATGGGCTTATTGAACAATCCAGAACTTATTTCAAGAAAACATTGAAGCTCAACCAAGGTCGATTAAATGAGAAGGAAATTAAAGGATATCTGAACACTCCATAAAAAAAGGCGACATTGTGTCGCCTTTTCATTTTCTCAAATTCCAATTATTCCACGGTTACAGACTTGGCTAGATTCCTTGGCTGATCTACATTACAACCTCTCATCACTGCAACATGATAAGACAACAATTGCAATGGGATGACAGAAATCAAAGGGACCAAACTGTCATCTGATTTTGGTATCTCAATGACATGATCCGCCAAATCTTTCACCACTTTATCACCTTCAGTGACAATGGCAATGATATTTCCTTTCCTAGCCTTTACCTCTTGGATATTGCTCACCACTTTCTCGTAGCTCGCTCCTTGCGTAGCAATAACAAAAACAGGCATATTCTCATCAATCAATGCAATAGGTCCGTGTTTCATCTCTGCGGCAGGATAACCTTCAGCATGGATGTAGGAAATTTCCTTTAACTTCAACGCTCCTTCCAGAGCAACCGGGAAAGAGTAACCTCTGCCCAAGTAAAGAGCATTGGTGGAATCTTTGTAAATGGCTGCAATTTTCTTGACATCTTCGTTGGTTTTTAATACCTCAGCAATTTTTTCAGGTACAGAATTCAACTCGGCCATCAAACGATTCAAGCGGTCTTGTTTCATCACGCCTCTGTGCATGGCAACAGAAAGAGCCAACAGATACAACACAGAAACTTGAGCGGTAAAGGCCTTGGTAGAGGCTACACCAATCTCAGGACCCGCGTGTGTATAGGCTCCACTGTGTGTAGCACGGGCGATACTTGAACCGACCACATTGCATACACCAAAAATAAAGGCCCCTTTGTCTTTAGCCATTTCAATGGCTGCCAAAGTATCCGCTGTCTCGCCACTTTGTGAAATGGCAATCACCACATCGGTTGGGTAAATCACCGGGTTGCGGTACCTAAATTCTGATGCATATTCTACTTCGACCGGGATGCGGGCAAACTCCTCAAAAAGGTATTCTGCCACCAAACCTGCATGCCAGCTGGTTCCGCATGCAACAATTAAAATACGTGTTGCCTTGTTCCAACGGTCCTCGTGTTCATCTACCCCACTCATTCTAACAGCCCCCGTAGCCAAACTCATTCTTCCTCTGATGGAATCATTGATTGAACGGGGTTGTTCATGGATTTCCTTCAACATGAATGAATCATAACCACCCTTCTCGATGGCCTCTAATTTCATTTCCAATTCCTGAACATAAGGATCCTTGTGTTGATTGGAAATGGTGACAATTTTCAAACCGTCTGTTCTGTCCAATCGTGCAATCTCTTCATCTTCAAGGTAAACAACGTTTCTGGTGTATTCAATAATAGGAGTGGCATCGCTGGCAATAAAAAATTCATTGTCCTTACCTACACCAATAACCAATGGGCTTGACTTTCTTGCCGCAATCATTTGATTGGGGTTGCTTTTATCCAAAATAACGATGGCATAGGCACCTATCACTTCTGATAATGCAATGCGAACCGAATCAAACAAATTGGCCCCCGTTTTATCACGAATATCCTCAATAAAGTGAACCAAAACCTCAGTATCCGTATCACTTTTAAAAGTATGCCCGCGGTTGATCAACTCTGCTTTCAATGAGGCATAATTCTCAATAATACCATTGTGAATAAGCACCAAAGATCCATCATTGGACAAGTGCGGATGGGCATTCACATCATTGGGGGGACCGTGCGTTGCCCAGCGTGTATGGCCAATGCCAACATTCCCTGTTTTAATATTACTCCCTATGCTGTCCTCGAGGTCGGAAACCTTTCCCTTGCACTTAAACAATCTAAAATCCCCTTCATCAATCATGGCAACACCCGCGCTGTCATATCCGCGGTATTCCAATCGCTTAAGCCCTTTGATTAATATATCATAGGCTTGTCTATCTCCTAAGTAGCCAACAATTCCACACATAGTTCTAAATCTTATTGAGCGAAGGTAACAATAAGTCTTGTATTTTCCGAAGGAAGAGAGGGGTTGTATTCAGGGCCATGTGCAATTATTCTTTTTGCACTTACACCCGTTGTCCCTCCCAAAATATACAAACCTTGGCTGCTGATTTCGCCAGTTAATACACTTTGAATATACCGCGTAATCACAAAACTGTACTTTTGGGTTGTTGTATTTAAAAACCCTCCTATGCTTTGTGCAGATTCATCTGGTAATATTTTCATTTGTCCATCCTCATTGATGTATCGCAAAAACAATTGATCAAAAGGAGTGTAACGGCTATCCAAATCCACCGGTATTTGAAGTTGTGCTTGCGCGATGACTTTGTTTCCATCGGCCAGATTTTGAATGGTTGGAAATTCCAATTTTGCCTTCAATCCGCCGCCAGATTGAATATAATATTTTTGCGAACCGTCCAATGGTTGTTGTGCAATATCCTGCAACATTGTACCAGAATAGTTCTGTTTAAAGCGATTAAACCTAGCGCAATCAGAACCAATCACAAAATCATACAATAGTGTATCCGGTGTTGCTCCTGAAAGATCGCGGTAATACACCGTTAGTTTGGTTCCTGGGTCTACCAAATCATAACGCATTACCGCATCCATGCGCGCCTTAGCTGTGATACAAATTCCCTTGAAGTAATTTTGAAAATTATCTTGTGAAGACAAAACTGAGATATCCGTAGGTTGTGTTAAGTACGTCCCAACTTCATTCTTAAGACGAATGCGCAACTGGGGAAATGTCGTATCACCAGCAACTACTGCATCTTGGTTGGGGTCAATGTCCAAATAATCAAATCCAGGCTGAATCCAATTCTCTGAAGAATAAGAAACAAAGCTGTTGGCATAGTAACTACTATCCAAATACAAATCCGCGTTTAATGGGTGAATAGCCAGCTGCTGACGATTGGGTTGCCCGTAAAAAGTTGTGTTGTATGCCAAGGCTAAAACAACAGAATCAATTTCCATTGCGGTAGGAAAAGCAGGGTCCAAAGCAGAAAGTTTAAACTGGGTAAAAATCTGGCACTCTGTGGAACCCAATTCTGCATCTTCCAATCTTCCCAACACGGACAAGGACAGCTCATCTGTTTTCACAGAGTCCTCCAACATGGTTTGAACTTGAATGGAAAAAGTATCGGTTTGAAAAGCGGATAGCGCATCAGAACCAGGAAGCAAATTACCTCCAGGCGTTATGCCTGGCTTTTCACAGGACATTAAAAAAAACGAACCGCAAAAAATAACAATGGCAAATAATCCTCTCATCGAATTGCTCAGACCATTACCGGTTTATTGGCCAATACCGTATCAAAAAACTCATCTGTCGCAGACAAATAATCCGTCTCTTCACTTTGATACATAAGAGGAACTTCTAGTTCTTCAGCATATTTTTTAACCTCATCAGAAACCTTTCCGTCACCGAGAATAATACCATCAGCAAACTTCATTGCGTTCTTCATCAATTGCGCATGTGTGGCTTTTTTCAGGAGCTCAATATCGCCGCCATCAAATCCATCAAAAGCTACTTTCTTGTGCATATCCTTGGACAAGGAACCTTCAAACTCTTTGTCATATGCAGAAACAACAATTTTGCTGTCCGCAAAATGAGGATCTTGTGCGTACAATTTTTTCACATACAACGGCATTAAACTCGAGAACCATCCATGGCAATGAATGATGTCAGGTGCCCAACCCAATTTTTTCACGGTCTCCAATACTCCTTTGGTAAAGAAAATCATTCGCATGTCATTGTCGTCAAACAATTGCTCGTTATCGTCATGAAAGAATGATTTTCTATGGAAATACTCTTCATTGTCTATGAAATAAACCTGAAGTCTAATTTGTGGAATACTGGCCACTTTGATAATCAACGGGTGGTCGGAATCATCAACGATCAAGTTCATCCCAGACAAACGAATTACTTCATGCAATTGATGTCTGCGCTCATTGATTTTGCCAAAACGCGGCATGAATATTCTGGTTTCTTTCCCGCGCTCATGAACAGCCTGTGGCATCTGCCTACAAGTCTGAGCAATGTGGCTTTCAGGTGAAAAGGGGAGAATTTCGTGGCTAACAAATAATATTCTAGGCTTACTCATGTATGAAATTCAACTTTAATGGAAATGCAAAGATAAATAAAAAAAAATTTTGATTTACGCAAATGGTTAGCTTTGGGGCCATAAAGTACGTTAAGATGGAGATTTTAAAATCGTCTGCAGCCCTTATAGCTTGGAGAAATCAATGCCAATCGTCTTCTATTGGCTTTGTACCCACCATGGGAGCCTTGCATCCTGGCCATCTTTCACTCATGATCAAAAGCAAAATCGACAACGATAAGACTTTGGCCAGCATTTTTGTCAATCCCACTCAATTCAATGATCCCAAAGACTTTTTGCATTATCCACACACCCTTGATGCTGATGTTAAGATGTTGGAAGAGTTGGAAATCGACGCTGTATTCATTCCAGAGGTTGCAGACATGTATCCAGAGGTTGCTGTAGAAAATTTTCATATTCCTATCCTCACTGAAAGTTTAGAAGCTAAAATGCGGCCGGGTCATTTTGATGGTGTAATCACCATCATTCGCAAGTTGTTTGATTTGGCTCAAGCACATCACGTATACCTTGGAGAAAAAGATTTCCAGCAGTTGTCCATCATTTCAGCTTGGGTAAAAAAAGAAAAACGTTCAGAAATCATTGTTCCTTGTCCTACTCATCGCGAAGCTTCTGGATTGGCGATGAGCTCCAGGAATCA
>CANGVU010000008.1 GCA_947457325.1 Flavobacteriales bacterium
CAACATTGAGGTGCATGCCCATCACGGGTGTTTGGAAGAGGAAGCAGTAATTGGTGGCAAATACCTCATCGATGCAGTGTTTCATGTAGATGTGAAGGAGGCAGCTTTGTACGATGATTTGGACAGAACCATTGATTATGTCGAGGTGACCAACATTGTGCGTCGTGAGATGGCCATTCGTTCCAAACTGATTGAATCTGTGGGCTACCGAATTCTCAATGCGCTAAAAGCGCGTTTTGAAGAAGCGGAAAGCATTCGCATCAAATTGACGAAGGTCTCACCGCCCATTCCCGGTCAAGTAGAAAGCGTGAGCATCGAGCTTCGCACGCATTGATTAATGCGCCATTTGAAAGGCAGTCTCTCTGGCCCAAATATCGGTTTGGAATAAATCGTTCAAGGCTGGATTGTCGATGATGGTGTGGTGTTTCATGACAGATTCAACCAATTGACCAATTTCCAAGAATCCTATTTTATCTTGTAAGAAGAGCGATACCGCAATCTCATTGGCTGCGTTCATGACGCAGGGCACTGTGCCTCCGTCTGCCATGGCATCATAAGCCAATTGCAAACAACGGAAAGTTTCCTTGTCAGGAGCTTCAAAGGTGAGATTGGGAAATTGTGCGAAATGAAATCTTGGGAAATCAGCGGGCAAACGCTGCGGATAACCCAAGGCGTATTGAATCGGCAATTTCATATCGGGTAATCCAAGTTGTGCTTTAAGACTACCATCTTCAAATTGAACCAAACTGTGGATGATGGATTGGGGATGAACGATGACATCAATCTGATGGGGTTTAAGGTCGAACAACCATTGCGCCTCAATGACTTCAAGCCCTTTGTTCATGAGTGTTGACGAGTCAATGGTGATTTTAGCTCCCATCGACCAATTGGGATGTTTGAGGGCTTGTTCTTTTCTAATGCCTTTTAAATCCTCAGTGTTTTTTCCTCGGAAAGGGCCACCACTAGCCGTGAGGATGATCTTCTCAATGGGGTTGTGCCACTCGCCCGCCAAGCACTGAAAAATAGCGCTGTGCTCGGAATCGACAGGATAAAGGTTGACCGCATTTTCCTTGGCCAGTTGCGTGATGATTTTACCTGCTACCACCAAGGTTTCTTTGTTGGCCAGAGCGATGTGCTTTTTGGCTTCAATGGCCGCAACAGTAGGTTTTAATCCTGAGAAGCCTACCAATGCAGTGAGTACAATGTCAATGCTGTCAGATTGTACTATTTGACAAAGGCTTTCTTCACCCGCATAGACCTTGATGCCGGCATCAAATAGAGCGTCTTTGACTTTCAGGTATTGGCTTTCATCCACGATGACAACGGCATTGGGGGAAAACTTCAATGCTTGTTCAATCAATAAGTCCGCATTCTTTTGCGCGGTCAAAACCTCCACAGAAAATTTTTCTGGATGGGCTTCAATGACCTCCAATGCTTGGGTTCCAATGGAACCTGTTGACCCTAAAATGGCTACGCCTCTTTTCATGAGGCGAAAATACAGCAATAACTTCCTTACAACTTGATGAATTGACGTCGGAAGAATTGACCTTGCTGATTGGTGATGCGAATGTGGTAGATTCCGGCGCTCAGATGCGATACATCCGATTGGACAAATGAAGTTGGATTTACTTGTTGGGTCAAGATCACCTGTCCCAAGGCATTGTGAATGGTCAAGTGCTGTATGCCGGAGGAGGATTGAAGGGTCAAAGTTTGCCCAACAGGATTGGGATATAGCTCGAAATCTGCCGTTTGCTCCTCTGTGTGGACGACACCAGAATTGTTGGCATCAAAGGTGGTGGACATGAATTGCCAGTTGCCATTTGAACCGTTGGGATATCGGCCATAACTTACGTCAGCTTGTTGCGCTGGGTAGGCAATGTTGTCCAAAATATTAGCGCCATCGGTCAGCATTAAAGTACCTCCTGCGGCGCTCAATTTGAAATTGGCATGGACACTCAATTGCCAAGTATCATCATCTGCCCAAATCAAGGCAAAATCTTGCGGAGCGATGAGGATACTTGGCAAGGCCCATTTGTTGAGCAGCGCCACGTCATCGGTTAAATACAATCCATTAAGATCAACGATGTGGTTGGAGTTGTTGTAGAGTTCAACCCAATCGTCATCCTCAGCATATTCATCCAATTGAATATTGTTGCTAGCGAGTATTTCATTGATGCTGATGTCACCAACTGAAAAAGGTTGGGTGTTGAAGATCTTGTTGAAGAACTCGTGCTCAGCGCGGGCGGGAAGGAAAATGCCTGCGTTGTTGTTATCGGCAAAGAAATAGTATTCGACATGGGTACCATTGGCATTGAGAATAGCACCAAATCGGCCATCTCCGGCGGTTCCATCATCTGAAAGACCGTTGTCTTGCAACTGAATTTTGGTGAAGTGTTGCGTTTTGTCAAAACGGTAACCAAGCCACACCGCTGTATTGTTGGTAGATTCAATAGAAATAGAAAAGTTGTTTTGAAAGTCAATCGAGTTGGAGATGAGGGGATTGCTCAAAGTGGGTGCGATTTGTTGAAACTCAGCAGTGGATTGCAAGTAGGTGTTTCGGGCGTCCATGAGCAATTGAATACCAGGGACTGAACCGCCACCAGGCCCTCCGCCTCCGCCAGTGGTATTGGTGGATAAACTGTTTTGGAATTGGGTATACGTATAGAATTTATAAGGGTCGGCATGGACAGCTGCATCAATTGTGGACATGATGTTCAGTGCTTCCGTTACATATAGACCGGATGCAATGAACTCATCCATGATGGTTTTCATGTGGGCGATGTACATGTGCTTGAAACGCGGGATGGCCAATAATTTGGAGATGAGGGGATGAGCTGTACTTGTGCTGTTGTAAAGTACGCTCGTTGTGGCTTGATTGGAACCCGGTGTTTGTCCTCCAGGAAACCCGCCAAAGCTCATGTTCAAATCCCAAATGGTGGGAAGGGATAGATGGTTTCGGTCTTTGTACAAATAATAATTCTGTTTGAATTGACCAGAGTAGGAATCCAAGTTCACCAAGGCCACATTGAATGCCAGCATCCACATTACGCGATCAATGTCCATGTTGTTTTCAAAGTTGGTGGTGAAGTTGTTGAGTGTATCAATCATTCTCACCAATTCATTCCAACCATAGTCAGACTGCAGTTCATAAGAAGCCGCATACGAAGCAGTGTCGGCGCCGAGATAGGCCAGGTTGGGCGTGGCTGAAGAGCCTGGGCCCGCACCGCCAGTGGGATTACACTTGACAAAGGTTCCCTCAGCAGAAAAGTAGTGGTCACCGTTGAAGCGTTCGTCTATGGATTGGGCATTGCTGTATAGTCCGCGCAGTTGTCCGTTGATGTAAACATTGGCAAAGTTGGCCTTGGGGCAGTCCATGTAATTTCTTAAGATTTGATAAGAAAGCATTTCACGGATAAAACTGGGGTCAGAAAATCCATTGCCCAGTTTTAGGTCGGTACAATGATCATAATGTGCTTTGGAATGAATGTAATCCAGTTTGATATGCAATGGATTTTTGTTGTTGTTGGCATTGTACGAGCTATTGCCTTTGTATTTTACACCAACGCTGTCATAAGCGATGCCATTGATGATAACAGAGTCAGCCATGATGTACCCTTCAGCACCAGCCTTTGCCGTATCCATTTGATAGTCCCAATTGGTGAACCCAAAATAGATTTCAAAAGATTGAATATTGTTGACGTTGTACAATACATCCTGGGATATGTTAAGAAGGGGAAGGAACAAAGTCATGAGACTTAGAAGGGCTGTGTTTTTCATCATGCGAATTAAGTTATTGTTATGAGAGCAATAAGTATTGGAAAGGTTAAAAAGAGTAGAAACTGATTTTTGTCAAAAAAAACATCTAAAAAGTTTTCAAAAAGTACAATTGTGGTTAAGTTCGCATTGACGAAATAATCAATTTTGGATACACCACGTGGCTGCTCAAGAGGTGAACAACATTTAGAAATGTTGTTTTATGCTTATCAAATGTTTGATGGAGGTGTTTCTTACTACGGCTATCGCGGTACAATGATGGATCACTTTACTGAGGCCATTTTGGATTTGGGAAGCCACATCAAACAAGCCAATACCGATAATGTCAGTTTGAAAAAACGCGCTTCTTTTCTCATGGTAGAATGTTTTCAAAATATTCTCAGGCATGGTATTCAAGAAGAGAGTGGGGAAGCGGAGGGTTTTTTCGGATTTTATTCTTCGTCTGATTTTTTAACCATCAATACAATCAATGGCATCAATCCATCTTCAGTCGATCCCCTACGTTCCGCATTGGATGATATCAATGCTTTGAGTCCAGAAGAGAAGAAACAGCGTTACCGTGAGATCATTCAAAATGAAAGTTTTGGTGAAGAAGGTGGAGCGGGTCTGGGATTGATTGAGATTTCGAGAAAATCAGGTTCCAAGTTGAAGTATGAAATGGAACCCAAGCCACTTGGAAAGTTTTGTTTTCATCAGCAGGTGACCATTCATTACAACGACGAACCCACTATTCCTCCGCAAATACAATTTACCAAGATGGTGGAGAAATGGATGGAGGATAATGCGATACACATGATTTATCGTGGGAAACTGGATCATCAGAGCTTACAACCCATCATTGACATCATGAGTGGAATGGCCAAAGCTGGACAATGGGAGAATTTAGGTAAGCTGATGGATACACTCAAGGAAATTCAGCACTCGTTGTTTGAAACGGATGCGCAAAGTGGAATCATGGTCGTTGGACAGCATGAAGGAACCCGATTTATACAAGTGGGTATTGAGGTTCTGCCCCAGGAGAAGGACGCATTGTGTACACTTGCAAAAATGCAGTTCAAAGCACAACAGTGGAAATCAGCAGATGCGCATCGTCCTTTTGCGGCCTGTGTTTCCCGTTCAGTAGGGGAAAGCAAGGAATTGTTTACTTTTCAACTTGTTCCGTAAGAAAAAAAAATATTTTTTTGGGATTTTGATTTCTTTCGAGTATATTTGCCCTCCAATTTTAGAAGAAAATGGCAAACCATAAATCAGCAATCAAGAGAATTCGTTCCAATGACGCCAAGCGCGTTCGTAATCGTTACTACCACAAGACTACACGTAATGCTTTACGTAAGTTGCGCGCTTTGACATCAAAGGCAGAGGCGTCAGCTTTATTACCAAAAGTGGCTTCTATGTTGGATAAATTGGCCAAAAACAATGTTATTCACTTCAACAAGGCCTCAAACTTAAAGAGCAGTTTGGCTCTTTACGTTAATGGTTTGAAATAAGCAGCATAACCTGCATATAATTTATAGGACTGAAAAGCCCATCTCTTCGAGGTGGGTTTTTTTATTTTGCACCAAGATGAAAACAAATGTAGACACTTGGAGTGCAGCGGAAGACTTGCCGCGTGAAAGGTTGATGAGCAGTGGGGTAGAATCCTTGACCAATAAAGATTTAATCGCATTGATTTTGGGCAGTGGTTCTAAAGATGTTCCAGTCATGGATATGGCCAGTGTTATTTTAGAGCAAGGGTTTGGGAAATTAACAAGGCTATCGCAATTCTCTTTACAAGATTGGATGGCCATTAAAGGAATTGGTTTCGGAAAAGCAGCAGTACTAACTGCGGTATTTGAGCTTGCGCGGCGAAGAAGATTTGAAGAGCTGGATAAGAAGAAATCCATTTCTTGTTCAAACCACGCCTTTGAATACTTGGTAAAACATCTGGGCGATTTAACCCATGAAGAATTCTGGATTTTATTGCTCAACAGAAACAATTCAGTAATCGCTGCTAAGCGCATTAGTGAAGGTGGACTTACAGCTACATTAGTAGATCCCAAAAAGGTATTTTCACTGGCTTTACAGCACCATGCCAATGCTATTATTTTGGCACACAATCACCCCAGTGGGAGTTTGATCCCATCAGAACATGATTTGGACATTACAGCCAAATTGCGCGCTGTGGGAAAGGTGATGGAATTGTTGGTGATGGATCATTTAATCGTTCATGGGAATGCGTATTTTAGCTTCGCCGATCAAGGCTTATTAGAATGAAGAGAATAATGACCATTGTAGGGGCTCGTCCCCAGTTTATCAAAGCAGCTGCGCTTAACAGGGTGTGGAGAAATGATTACGCAGGAAGGGTGCAAGAGCTCATCGTTCATACTGGCCAGCATTATGATGAATCCATGTCTGAAGTTTTTTTTAGAGAGATGGAGATTGATGCTCCTTTTCAGGTGTTTTCTGCAGGTTCTGGGGCACATGGCGTTCAGACTGGGAAAATGATGATGGATTTGGAGTCTTTGATTCTCAAAGAGACTCCAGATGCAGTTTTGGTATATGGTGATACCAATTCCACAATAGCTGGAGCTTTGGTTGCTGCAAAGGCCAATATTCCCGTAATACATGTTGAAGCGGGTTTGCGCAGTTTTCAGCGCACCATGCCGGAGGAAATCAATCGCATCGTGACCGATCATCTCTCCACCTTGTTGTTTAGTCCCACCCCGCTAGGATTGGAGAATTTGGAGAAGGAGGGGATGACCATTGCTGCAGCGCCGTTCTCAGCGGTTAATCCTGGTGTCTTTCAATGTGGTGATGTTATGTATGACAACGCGTTGTATTATGGTACAAGGGATTACCGATCTGAAGTAATGCCCTTTGTGGATAAGCAGTTTGTCTTATCCACCATTCACAGGGATCACAATACGGATCAACCTGATAAACTCAAAGGCATTGTGGAAACATTGATGCAGCTGACGCATGCAGCAGGATTGGAATGGGTTTTACCTGTTCATCCTCGGTTGAAGAAAAATTTGGCCGCTCAGCCTGAATTGCTGGCTGCGCTTGAAGCGGCGGGGCATGTTCATCTCATCGAGCCATTGGGTTATATTGGAATGTTACAAATGGAGCGTTTGAGTCAATTGATTGTTACTGACTCAGGCGGTGTCCAGAAAGAATCTTACTTTGCTGAGAGGCCCTGTATCATATTGCGTGATACAACAGAATGGGCAGAAATAGTTGCGGATGGAAAAGCTTTTTTGGTTGGTGCAGATGCAGATAGAATCGCGCAAGCATTTAATCAGGCAATGCAAATGACCAATATGACGTGGAAACCATTGTATGGAGATGGAAAGGCGGCTGAGAAAATGGCGACCATCATATTTGATTTTTTGAAATGATAGCCATCCTATCCGACATTGATACACCCCGGTTGCGTTATGCATTGGGGTTTTTGTTGGAAGGGTATTCTTTTGAACTTTTTAGGGGAAGTGAATCGATTCCTCCGGGTTTTAAAGTCTTGTCTTATGGATTGGAATGTAAGGACGCAATGATCCACTTTCCATGCATGAATTTTCCCTGGTGGAGGGATGAGACTCGCGATACCAATCAGTTTCGTAAGGCTGTGGAGAGGCTAGAATCGTTTGGTGGGTTTGATTTATTTGGTTATGCATTTTATTTGCTAGCGCGATGCGATGAGTATACACCTGAACACTTTGATGAATGGGGAAGGTTTCAGTCATCCGGTTGTATTCAAAAACAATGGGAAGGTGTGGACGTGGCTTATTTGGATGAATGGCGCTTCCAATTGCTTCAAGCTTTGGGAATATCTGAGACCAGAATTCCAAAAAGACAGTTGACGGTAGATATAGACAGTCCCTATGCGTTTAAGTATAAAACCATTTTGAGTCAATGGGGTGGATTTTGTAGAGATGTTGTAAGGTTCAAATGGGATTGGGTGAGCAAACGGCTTCAGGTTATTCTTGGTGAACCTGATCCTTACGATACATATGAGTTCTTGAAGAAGATCTGCCAAAACGAACAAATGACACTGAAATATTTTGTGTTGTGTGCAGAAAGGTCAGATTTAGATAGGGGGATGCACATTCATCAGACAGCAGGTTGGCAGCGCTTATTCCACAGTATCCGAGACGCGCAGTGGGGATGGCACCCTAGTGTTTTGGGACACGATATAGATGGGCTTTATGAATCGGAGATGAATCGGCTTGAGCAACTGGGTTGTAAAAGAATACAATCGGCTAGATTTCATTATTTGAAACAGGAATTGCCTATTTCTAGTTCACGACTGGTTGGATTGGGTGTTGAGGAAGACTACACAATGGGATTTGCAGATACGGTAGGATACAGGGCAGGAACGAGCAGAAGCTTTTTATGGTATGATTGGAACAAAAGTCAGCTTTCTAATTTGCGATTGGTTCCGTTTTGGGGAATGGATGTTGCATTGAAAAATTATCTGCAATTAAAGCCTGAGGAGGCCATTGCTAAGGTAGCAGCTGCTAAACAATATGCAAGGCTCTACCATTGTGATTGGCGCATGGTTTGGCACAATGAGAGTGTCAGTGATTGGTCAGAATGGAAAGGTTGGGGTGTGGTATTAAAACAATTTGTAGAAAGATGATGGGATACGCGATGGCCATGATTTTGGTGGCTTATTTCTTGGTGTTGTTAGGGGTGTCTTATTGGACATCGCGCAATGCGGACAATCAAAGTTTTTTCAAGGCCAATCAGAGTGCACCCTGGTACATTGTTGCTTTTGGAATGATTGGAACATCACTGTCAGGGGTGACATTTATTTCGGTTCCGGGTACCGTGGGTGTTGTGGGTTGGTCCTATTTTCAAGTTGTTTTGGGTTTTTTCTTGGGTTATTTTGTCGTAGCATTTGTGTTACTTCCGTTGTATTATAAGTTAAATTTAACTTCCATCTACCGTTATCTGGAGTACCGTTTAGGTCCAGAGGCTTACCGTTGGGGTGCTGGTTTCTTTATTTTATCTCGAACGATGGGTGCAACGGTAAGGTTGTTTTTGGTGATTAATGTTCTGCAGTTATTTGTTTTTGATTCTCTTCATATTCCTTTTGTGGTGACCAGTGTGATTATTCTACTGATGATCATTGCCTACACCCTCAAGGGTGGGGTGAAAACCATTGTTTGGACAGATACTTTGCAGACCTTGTTCATGTTAACCGCGCTTGTGGTTTGTATATGGAGTTTAAAGGATATGATGGAATTGTCTTGGTCAACGGCCATTGCTCAAATGAATGAAAAGCATTATTTGGACGTTTGGAATTTTGACTTTTTGCACAAGAAGTTTTTTCTGAAGCAAGTGTTGGGTGGGGCGTTTATTACCATAACCATGACAGGGATGGATCAGGAGATGATGCAGAAGAACATCAGCGTAAAGCGACTTGGGGATTCTCAGAAGAATATGGTTTGGTTTTCAGTGGTGCTGGTTGGTGTAAATGCTTTGTTTCTCCTATTGGGAGGGATGTTGTATTTGTTTGTTCAGAAGGAAGGATTGAGTCTTCCTCCTGATGATGTGTTTCCCAAGGTTGTCATGAATTACTTGCCTCAAGGGGTTTCCATTATTTTTATATTGGGACTTATTTCCGCTTTGTTTCCTTCTGTTGATGGAGCAATCACAGCGCTCACTTCATCTTTTTGTATCGATATTTTAGGCTTTGAACGCAATACGCAATGGACGGAGGAGCACAAGACCAAGCGAAGGAAAACTGTTCATTGGACCTTTGCCTTGGTTTTTCTTTTGTGTGTTTTTCTGTTCAAAGCCATCAATGAAAAGAGCATCATCGACCTGTTGTTTGATATTGCAGGTTATACCTACGGACCATTGTTGGGATTGTTTGCCTTTGGTATTTTGACACAACGTCAAATCAAAGGAAAGGGATTGCCATTGATCTTATTGCTGTCACCCTTGCTTTCCTTGCTATTGGATAAGTATGGCATGCAATGGATGGGAGGTTACAAGTTTGGATTTGAACTGCTGATTCTGAATGGAGCCTTTACCTTCCTTGGTTTATGGTTTATTTCGAAGAAGCCGGTAATTGCCATTTGAAATAAAATACAACCGCGGGTTGATTGGCCAATGCTGATTTGTTCAGGTTCTTGACCTTCCAATTCATTCCGTTTTTCCACTCGTATGAAACGGGTTCATCCATCCCTAGAATCCTTACTTCACTCTCCGGTTTTCTGGGAAATTCTATTGGGAAGAAAGTTGGGTAATCTTGTCCTTCTTTTTTAAAATAGATACAGTAAACCGTGTCGCCCTTTTGGGTATAATAAAAGTTTTCCGTTTGAGTGGTTAATGCATGTCGGGTTGTTCCATAGATAGCGTCTCCATTAACCTTCATCCATTGTCCAATCTCTTTTAAATTGACATAAGCTTGGTTATCCCACTCTCCATTGGGTGATGGAGCGATGTTGAGCAAATAGTTGCCTCCCCTTGAAACAATGGTGGCCAAGTTTTTAAGAATTTCCTCGGCTGATTTGTATTGATCATTGGGGACGTAGCTCCAACTATTGGCCATTGTCATGCAAGTTTCCCAAGGGTAGTCTAAGTTTTCTTCTTGTGGAGGGATGTGTTGCTCTGGTGTCCAATAATTTTCAAATTCACCTCCTACACTTCGGTCTACAATGAGAAGGCCTGGTTGATTGGCTCGTGCCATCTCCGCTATGGAAGCCATATCTATGTCTTGGTTGTAAGGACTGTTCACCCATGAAGGATTTTTTTGTTGTTTGGGTCTAACCCATCCACCATCCAACCACAGCAAATCTATCGGACCGTATTGTGATGTTAGTTCTTGAATCTGATTATAAGTAAACTGTTTGTAGGCTTTCCATTTTTCTGGATACTTTTCGGGATTGTAATTGACATTTCTATCAGGTGTTGCAAAGTATGGCCACCAATAGTCGGGACAATGCCAATCTGGTTTGGAGAAGTACAAGCCAATGAAAAAGTCATTTTTTCTGAATTCCTTGGTAATGGCTTCGGTTGCATCGAAACCAGCGGGACAATCAGGGCTGGTCATTTTGTAGTCGGTATGTTGGGTGTCAAACATACAGAAACCATCATGGTGTTTGGTGGTGAAAACAACGTATTTCATGCCTGCATCTTTTGCAGCCAGTGCCCATTTTGAGGGGTCAAATGCATTGGGTTTAAAGGTAAATTTAAGTTCTTCGTATTTGCGTTTGTAAAGATCATAATTGTTGGCATAAGGACCTCTTCTCTTGCACCAATCCTCATCCTCATTGCACAGGCTCCAGCTCTCTACAACTCCCCACTGGCTATAAGTTCCCCAATGCATAAGAAGCCCAAATTTTAAATCCTTCCAATGTGCCAGTTTTTGTTGGACCAAGGTGTCTTTTGGTACAACATAAGGATCTTGTCCCATTCCCTTAAGAATGGACAATATTGAGAAAATAGTTAATAGAGTACGACGCATTACTTAACGCGAACCCAGTTTTGAGTTCTGTAGATAAAACCCCAATATCCACGAACAATCAAGGTGTTGGGGTCACCAGGTTTGAGCCACATTTCGCATGTGTAGACTTTACCATTCTTGGGATCACATATGCTTCCTTTTTCATACATGGAACCATTCCATTTCATATCCCTAAGGATTTCCATACCCATAACCATTTTGCCTTTTCTGTCATCTGAACAATCATTGCATTTTGGGTTTTGGTCTTCGTTGGACAAACGGAATAATTCAACCACTTTGCCGTACATTAAACCATTGCGTTCTTTGATTTCTACTATGCTTTTGACACGACCTGTTTCGTCATCAACGGTTTTCCATTTTCCTGCTGCTGTTTGGGCATATATGATTGTACTGAACAGTATGGCGCAGAAGGTAAAGAATGTGGTTTTCATGCACCTAAAGTAAACTAATTTCGGTTACGCAAATTAATTCTTTCTTCACTTCTTTTTAGGATGAGTGAGCAAATTTCATCAATGCCATCGATTATTTGTTTATTGGCCAGTGCCAAGCCAGCCCGGTTTTCCTCAATCCCCATTCGATAGAAAAGCGCGGTGATTTCGTTGGGGCTGATTTTCAGTTTTTCTCTGACAATTTGTTGAAGTACTTCGCGATTTTCAATGAGTTGAGCGTCAACATTCCAACCAATCATGTTCATGTCCTTTGAAAATTCTTTGACCAAGTCTGGCCAAGGAATATTTCGAGGGTCAATGATTTCTGTGGAGGAGGGATTCGATGGTTTCACGCAACAAAATTTTTTGTTCTTCAAGACAACTCAATGCATTCAAATGTTGCAAAGCTTGATCCGAATAATTTTGGCAGGATTGTAAGATGGATGCGTCAATTCCGTGTTGGGTAAATGCTTTTTTGTATTCTTCCACTTTGGTATCTGCGGACCATTGCTGATTATTCCATACAGTCCAAGAATCTATTCCTATTTTGTTTTTTAGTTCAATGGAAAGGAAAGTTTTTTTATCTGAAAGAATGTCTCCACCAACTTGTTTGCCAAACTTCTCAGGATCACCAAAGGCATCCAAATAATCATCTTTTAGTTGAAATGCAATGCCTAGGGACTCGCCAACGGTATACAAATGCTGAGCATCTTCTTCAGAAGCACCTGCCGCTATTCCACCCATCTGTAATGCTCCTCCTAGCAGTACAGCTGTTTTAAGACGAATCATATTGAGGTATTCCCCTATGTTGACATCGTTTCTTTTTTCAAAGGACATATCAAGTGCTTGACCTTCACAAACTCCTAAAGCTACTGTGTTGAAAACCTGTAACAGCGAATGAAGTTTTGGATGAGGATTTTGACACAACAATTGATAGGCCTCTATCATCATTGCATCGCCTGATAGAATGGCTGAATTGGTATCCCATTTTTCGTGAACAGTGGTTTTTCCTCTGCGCAATGGCGCTTGGTCCATGATGTCATCGTGCATCAAGGTGAAGTTGTGAAATACTTCAACGGCCAATGCTATATTCCGATATGGGTGAATATTTTTATCGTACAAATGTGCGGCCATGAGCACAAGTGCGGGCCTCATTCTTTTGCCTCCAATATTGAGTAAATATTGGATAGGGTCATGCAATTCTGGGAGCAGTTGAGGCTTGGCAAAATTGGAAATGTCTTCCAATATGCATTGTTGGATTTGTTCTAAAGAAAGCGTATCAGCGTGCATACTTAAGTTGTTCTTGTAAATAGCGACCATAGCCACTATTCACCAATGGAACAGCCAACTCCGCCAATTGTTCGTCTGTAATAAATCCCATGCGCCAAGCAATTTCTTCAATGGCCCCAATTTTTAATCCTTGTCGTTCTTCAATTACCTGAACGTATTGTCCAGCTTGCATCAATGAAGCAAAAGTACCTGTATCCAGCCAAGCAGTACCGCGATCGAGAATTTGAACTGTCAACTCTCCCATTTCCAAATAGGCCTTGTTGACATCGGTGATTTCATATTCACCGCGTGGACTAGGTTTTAGATTTTTTGCAATTTCTACAACGCGGTTGTCATAAAAATACAAGCCCGGAACTGCAAAATTGGATTTTGGATTTTTGGGTTTTTCTTCAATGGAAAGAACTTTTCCGTTGTTGTCAAAGTCAACAACTCCATAACGTTCAGGGTCATGAACATGATAG
>CANGVU010000009.1 GCA_947457325.1 Flavobacteriales bacterium
AACCCTGCTCTCTTGGTTCCAACATTTGCCCAATTACTGGATCAAGCTGGGTTGGTTGATGGTGCAAGTAATCTTGCTCATTCAAATCTGGAAAATGGTGCTCGGGCATGTCGGTTCTTCTGCCACTTCCTCACCCAAATTCCGTTGGTTGGGCCTGGCATTGGTCATCTTCAACATTCGGTTGATCCGCGACAATATCCATTTGGGGCAGATGACCATCCTCTTGCTATTTCTTTCGCTCAAAGGATTGGAATTGATTTTCAATCGGCGAAATGCCTTTGGAGGTGCACTGCTGGCTTGGGGAGTGGTCGTAAAAATTTTGCCCATTGTTGTTTTGCCCTACCTCATTTACCGCAACCGATGGAAAGGTGCCGCTTGGACCATGGTATTCTGCGTATTCTTTGTGGCGCTCCCCTATTTGTATCAAAACACAACCCAATATTCGGAACTTTTGAAGAGTCGATGGGCCTTGTTGAATCCGAGCAATACCGAACATATTTTAGACACCTCCGAACGCAGTTTTCACTCCATGACCACATTGGTCAGCGTCCTCTTTCATGCGCATTGCGACGACACCCACATCCTCCCCTTGCGCCGCCACATTTGGGATTGCGACGTGCAGACCGTCAAATGGATCAGCCTCATTTCCCGATTGGTCTTGGTGGCGTCCTTTCTTTTGGTTTTGCGCAGCCCGCCATTTACCGAAGGTCGTCGCGAACATTACTTCCAAGAGTGGGCCTACCTCTTGATGCTGATCCCATTGATTTTCCCACACCAACAGCACTACGCGTTTTTGATGATGATGCCAGGCCTGGCTTGTCTCTTAGCTCCCTATTTCACAGGTGTTGCCATATGGAAATGGAATACGCTTCGAGTTTGGTTGTTGGTATTGATTTTCATTGCAATGAACATCCATTTCTTGTTGGGGGTTTGGAGCAGTTACTATAACCATTTCAAAATACTCACCTACGGGGGATTGGTCGCTTTGATCTTGTTATTGCAACAAATGCATCCACGTGATGCCAGTCACCAAGAAGAGAATATTTAAAAGGGACATTTGCAGCGTTGAACAATAATACAACGAGCAAAAAAAATGAAAAACTTCATTACTACCTACCGGCGCAACTTGCGCGCTATACTCATCGGAGCCATTTTGGGATTTTTGTATTACCGTTTGGTAGGATGCCAATCGGGACATTGCATGATCAGCTCCAATCCCTTTATTAGCACCGGATATGGGGCTTTGTTGGGATATTTGTTTGTCAGCTCTAACTGCGCAAGAGGCAACTGCAAAGTTTAAATTTTGGATTTTTTTTGCATTTGCCTTGCAACAATGGTAAGGTTTATGCGTTTTAAATAGTACTAGATTTTACTCGTTCTGAGTAATAGGTTTTGGTTAAGGATTAGAAAAGCCCCTCAACGGAGGGGCTTTTTTATTGGCAAACTTTAAAGATAAACTCACTTTAAATGCAATCATGAAGTGAGGCAAAGAGCATACAAATACCTAGCTTATTCCATTCTAATTGACTTGTAAATTTTCGCATATCCACCTTCCAAAACTTCAAAATAATAAATCCCTGAACTCCAATTAGAAGTATCAATTGAGGTTGTTCCATTCAATCGGCATCTATGAATCAACTCTCCAATTCCATTGTAAACAATAAGCTCAGACTGCTGCCTTGTAGTCTTTAATATCAATTCATTACCAAAACTACCTGGAATTATATAACCATCTTTGTTTGTCCATTCTTGTTGAACATTTACTAAATCAATCATTAAAGTATCATATTCAATACAACCATTTACCAATATGCACTCAACCGTGATAAATTCCGGATTTTCAGACCAGAATATCTCAACAAAATTGCTTCCCTGACCCTGAACTACAACACCGCCAGTAACAGTCCAATTGTAAACTGCTCCTGCTATCTGATTGATTGCGTAATTGTAGGTGCTAAAAGAGTTTACACCATTTTCACCTATAATATTTTCCAACGATTCAGAAGGTCCATTAATCGATAAAATTTGTTCTGCCTGGCACCCAAAAGAATCCTGCAAATTCAATTGATACTGACCCTGACCAACAGTAATAGATTGCTGGGATCCACAACATGACAATTCACCATTCCATATTGAATCACCTGATCCAAAATCAAGAACATTGAAGGCTAAAGAATTTCCGTTCAATGCGCTCCAATTCCATATGTTCAACGGAATAACATCAAGCGCACAATTCAAATTACCTGAAGCATAAAATGAATATTCTGGATATGTATGAGCTAATATGCTATCTGAGACATAAGAATTACACATATCCCAGCAGTACAATCCGACATTATCTAGATTCCCATTCCAATAAACCTGATTACTTAAAGTATCAATTAGAAAATTATTCGAAGGGATGTACCAATAGTAAGGCTGAACTCCACCGTCTATTAACGGTAATTCAGCAACATTCGAATTACAGAAATTGAGAAAAAAATAATCATCGTTCCATTCTTGAATGAAAGGCGGAGAATATTGTGCTATCACCAGAGAATCACTCCAAGCATTCCCACAAAAATCGGTTATCTCAAAATTGACAGCGTAGGTGGAATCGTTGCTAACCATAAAATCCCATGAATCACTCAAAACCAGACCATTTTGATTCTTCCATGTCACAAAATAATACTCACTAGACAAATCAATATCCAAATTGCTGTTTAGCAAGGATGCTAAGGAGACTTCATCACAAAAAAAAGCTGTGTCTGAAGCAAATTCAAAATTTACGGCGTCGTTATCCAATATCCACAGACGATAGGTTATTGATGTTAAAGAATCATTGGTGGGATTAATACCTGAGTTGATGGAGTATGTGATGTCCACATACTCGCCGAAAACACCAGGGTCATCAGGCAGTTCTATCATATCCTCATTAAGATTATCAACAATAGTGTTGATTGTATGATAGAAACTATCCCCTGGATATAGTATCAATTGACCATTTAAATTCGAGGTGAAATCTTCATTGAAAATTGCACTCGATGAACTGTAGGATACGGTTATTGTATCAGGTGAACTCGAACAGACGTGCGGAGTCAACAATACTTGAAATGAATTGCATCCGGAATCGTCATCATTCTCGACAATCACATGATTCGAATAACCGTACTGCGCCGGATCCACACTGTAATTTATGCTGGCTTGTTGTTCACTACCGATATTGAAACTTCCGGATCTAAGCGTAACGAAGGACTGCAATGAACCATCTTGGGCATCCGCTATGGCTAACTTGATGTGATAAGTTTCACCGCACAACAAAGGATAAGTAGCCGAGAGAGGAACTGTGTAACCATTGCTACCAATATCGTCGCTCTGTGGATTATCAATATAATATTGATTGTAATCAACATTATTCAAGCTGGAAATGGTAATCGGCAATGCAGGATCCGAACCTGGAATAATTGCTATATTCGTTGACCCATTGGGATATCCAGGAGGTGATGAGTAAGGACCTGTTATACCAGGGCCTGCGAGAAAGAAAGCAAATACATCGTTGTAAACTTGATCCACATAAGCCAAATACTCATCCGAACCGAAGATATAATCAAATGAAAGAGTATTACCAGTGGCAATAAAATCAAATTCTAAAATTGCCTGATCATTCACATCTTGAATCGTCAAATTCAACCCAATCATAGGAAAAACAGAATTAGCAACACTCAACAGATCAGGGTTGTTGGCTACTCCACCCGCAATGGCTGGCACCGTGGCACCCAACTGCAATTCATTGACATGCCCTGAAGATAAAGTAACACCGCTTGGAATTTGAAAGGCCGATGGCTCTCCCCCTCCCGTAAGATAACCCAATTGCCCGGTATCACCAGTGAATTGGGCATTAAAATAAGTAACGTTTGGGCCCAAAAGGTACTGAACAGCCTGATCGGCGGACAGATTACTTGTAAGATTGATTTGAGCTCGAAGAAAAAATGTGTAATGAAAACACACAAGAAAAAAGAAAATTCTTATCATTTGACTCTAATTTAATTTATAAATATAATACTACTTTTCATATTTCCAATCCTAATTTTATGAAATAAAATGGATTCACGTTCGCTTCAATTCAGTAAACTGTTTCTGACATTTTCCATTCTATACCGTAACGACTATACATTGATTTATGAACTTTCTCCCATATCCATTGACTTAGACCACTAAATATGCATTTCTGATCACTAATTGTCTACCAAGGTCAAATTCATTTAGTTTATGTTTCGCTTTCGCTCTGTTTCTTCTCTCATACCTATTCCGGCTATCCGTTTCAAGTCCTCGGGTGCTGCTCACCCTGCGGGCTTTACACTACTATCCGGGGTATTGACATGGCTCTCAATGCAAATATTCCATGTTAACACACCACTAAATAAACCATATTTTTGTCGCAATTATTTATTATTTTTGCGACAATATTTAATTCAAATAATGACTCAAAGCATTGAAAATAATATTTTAAAAAAAATAGGTAAGGCCAGAAAGGGTACGCTGTTCTTTACAGAAGATTTCTTGTCTTTTGGTAACGCAAAAGCTGTATCCAAAGTGCTAGAACGTTCAGTGCTTAGCGGTAATTTGCAAAGGGTAGCAAGAGGCATCTATGCTCGATTACCAACCGATCCGCTGTTGGGTCAATTAAGGCCTACTGCTTCGGATTTAGCTGAGGCCATTCGTCGGAGGGATAAAGCCAGGATTCTTCCGACAGGCAGTATGGCATTAAATGCCCTTGGACTCTCTACACAGGTCCCTGTGAATGTTGTATACTATACGGACGGCTCAGCTCGAAGAATTGATTTCGGAAATCAAAGAATTGTTTTCAAAAAAACCAGTCCAAAAAACTTATCTGCTATCGGAAAAATTAGCTCGCTGGTCATCCTTGCATTGAGAGAAATTGGAAAAGAACATGTTACCGAAGAACAAAAAAAAATCATTCTAGCGCACCTAGAAAAGGAAGAACCCCATAGACTTGAACATGATATTAAGATTGCACCAGAATGGATGAGGAAAATAATGCGCAAATCAATAAAGAAATAAAATGAACAATTGGTCCCAACTCCCGGATAACACTAAAATCAACATATTCCGCCAACTTTCAATTGATACGGGTCTCTCACCTTTTGCCATTGAAAAAGACTGGTGGGTAAGTCGCACATTAGAAACAATATTTGCCATGGATATCGCTCAGCAACTCGTTTTCAAAGGAGGGACTTCATTGAGCAAAGCATGGAAGTTAATCCACCGATTTTCTGAGGACATTGATTTATCTATTGATATGGACTATTTCGTTTTGCCTAAAAACAATTGGTCAAAAAGTGAAAGAACCAAACTTAGAAAAGAAGCAGGGAAATACTCAACTGAAGTGCTATTTGAGCGAATTGCAGTGGAGTTTACAAAAAGCGGTTTTTCGGACGTGACTTTCAAAACAATCGAAACCAATGAAAGTGATCAGGACCCTCGCGTTTTAGAAATTTACTATCCCAATCTAGTCTCACCCAATTCACAATACGTCTTACCACGAATTCTCCTGGAGGTCAGTTGCAGATCACTCCGCGAGCCTTTTACTTCCGTGTCCCTGGGTTCAATTGTAGATGAAAAACATGCGCATCAACCATTCGCCCATGCACCTTTCTCAGTTCAAACCGTTAATCCAGAGCGCACATTTCTCGAAAAACTTTTTCTCCTGCATGAAGAATTTCAACGTCCCAAGGAAAAAATAAGAACAGAGCGAATGAGTCGGCATATTTATGACATTTACCATCTATCACAAGCTGGAATTGCATCAAAAGCCATTGGCGACAAAGATTTGTATGAAACCATTGTCGCACATAGACACAAATTCACTAGAATAAGTGGTGTCGATTACAATCTCCATCATCCACATGAATTACATCCTATTCCTCCTAACCAATTGCTCAACATGTGGAAGTTAGATTATAATAAAATGAAGTCTGAAATGATTTACGAATTAAATCCACCAACTTTCGATTCGCTCATTGACAATCTGAAAGAAATTCAAACTTTTTTGAAAACCATCCCTTGGGAATTTGAGCTTTCTTTCAACCATTAAAACATCACTTGCACCATCTCCACCTCACCCCCAATCAACCAAACTGAATCCGATACACATCTTTTTCATTACGCGGAATGTTTCGCTCTACAAATCCTCCTGACTGAGGGATGATCTCGATCAAATCAAAGGCCGTGCACGATTTGGGTAGCCCAGTAAAAACAAGCGTAAACTGCAATGAATGTCCACCCCTCACACGCGTCCAAACCGGATACATTGAAACATTAAAAGCACTCACCAACTCACTGCGGTGATCGCTTCCCCTGTCCAATAAATAGGTCGATTTCCATATGCGTATCGCCTGATCAAATTCCGAACTCACAAAAGTACAATGTACCACCACTTGAGACTCCTCATCCGCCTCATCCTGCGTTTTAAGCTCCACCCTGTGCTGTACTTTCTTTTCCTCCAACGTCTTCGCAAACTGAATGGTTTCCTTTTGCTGATCATTCTCTTGCTTTCCTTTTAGTGTGATGTCGTTCATTTTTTCTTTGACTTTTTTATTTCTTACCTCCCCATTGCCCTTTGCTTCATTTAGCGCCACAAGATATCATCTAATTTCGGTATCAAAATATGACGGACCAATTCATGCTATTGGGGTTATAAAAAAACACAAACATTGTTTTGTTCCAATCTGTTTTAAAAAAAAGCAATCAATATTTAAAATCTCCAATATTCACCCTGTATGTTTTAGCATGCTTTGAATCACTAATTTCGCCATTATCATTGAACATGCAAACAAACCTACCCGCCTCCATTTTTTCATTTCTGAAAGACTTGAAAGAAAACAATAACCGAGATTGGTTTCAACTCAATAAAACGAGATATCAGGAGCAATTCGAAACCGTCGCGCAATTTGCCGATGAGCTGCTGTTGCGCATGAAGCAAAGTGACGAGATTGAAACACCGAGTGGAAAAAAGGCGTTGTTCAGAATCCATAAGGACGTTCGTTTCTCTAAAGACAAATCTCCATTCAAAACCAACATCGGAGGATTCTTTACCCGTGCGACCCAATATCTACGCGGTGGATATTATGTCCACATTGAACCTGGCAATTGCTTTTTAGGTGGCGGATTTTGGGCGCCATCACCTGAAGATTTAAAACACATGCGAAATCAAATAGCCGCCGATCCAGAACCTCTACGAAAGATTTTGACCTCCAAAAAATTCATTTCCACTTTTGGAAAATTGGAAGGCGAGCAACTCAAAAACGCCCCCAAAGGGTTTGACAAAGACCATCCCGCCATCGATCTCATCAACTACAAACAATTTCTGCTGATCAAACGATTTACCGATGCCGAGGCGCAATCGGCCAACTATTTAAACGAGGTGGTGACTACTTTTCAAGCCATGCGCCCCTTTTTCGATTACATGAGTGAAATCCTCACCTCCGATTTGAACGGAGAGCCTTTGTTTTAGTCGGAACAAATTTAGCATCGTCCTAAAAGACACTAACCGCAATCATCCGACATGGTACATTTTCTCTTTTCGCATTTACGATTCAGATCAAAAATCTCACTCTGATATTCTTGAAATAACTTGGAAGTGAATGTAAAAAAAGTTATCTTAGTGGGGTGAAAAAGCATAACGCAAAAGGTCTTGATTTTAACATCGACAAACTCACTAATTCGATTGAAAACGCGTGGTCCGGGGATAGTTTTTCCACTGAAGTATCATTAATCACTAAACTCGATTTAAAGATTGTCTCTAAAAATAATGGCTGGTTATTCAATTGGACAAGTGAATTCAAAAACCCGCAATGTGACGTTTATAAATTGACGATAACAAATAACCCAACCATTATTCAAGGGCTTGTTAGTTTGGAAGTAAAGACCGATCATGTCTACATGCATCTTATTGAGAGTGCTCCATTCAATCTAGGGAAGGAAAAAATATATTTAGGCGTACCTGGAAACTTGGTTGCGTTTGCATGCAAATTATCATTCCAAAGAGGCGGAGAGGGTTACGTATCTTTTCTTTCAAAAACGAAACTCATTGAACATTACGAAAGATCTTTGGGAGCCATTCATGTTGGGGGAGGTAAAATGGTTATTACAACACAAGAAGCATTGAAATTAACGAATAAGTATTTTTAAAACGAAACAACATGGGAATAATCAAAGAACCTTTGAACGTTGACTTCTTCGTAGATTCAAGGTCTTTAACTCCATCAGAGGAAAAGGCTATTAGTGATTTTATTAAAGCCGATAAAGCCAAACGAAAAGTTAAAAGCAAAAAAGCAAAAAAGACATCAATTAAAAAAGAAGCAGTTTAAGCATCTATTTTATTTCCCTATTTTTTTTTAGCATGTACTGAAACGCTGCGCGCAAGGCTTTCCACTCTGCTATCTGGGGTATTGTCTCACATCCCATTTCAAAAAGTCATTTCGAATACAAATTCAGATATTTGCGGATAAATACGAATATTTCATTGAAATGAAACCCATCCATTTCGTATATTTACGCATAAATACGGATATACCATGGGATTAAACATACACACTTTTTCTCTTGATTTGGACATGAAGCTCATGACTGAATTGAGTAAAATTGACCGATTCGATGCGTCTTGGGCGACAATTGAAAAGCGTGAGGGACACTCATTGAAGCAGCTAAAATCAATTGCCACCGTTCGAAGTGTCGGAGCCTCCACAAGAATAGAGGGTTCCACAATGACAGATGATGAAGTGGCTGTGCTCATTGAAAAAATTTCCATTTCAAAACTACAGGAAAGAGATCAGCAAGAAGTAATGGGTTATTTCGAAGCATTAGACACGATATCTGAAAACCATGATTCCATTGGCATTTCTGAAAGCCAATTAAAAAATCTCCATAAAATCCTCATGCAATACTGTGAAAAAGATGCTTGGCATCGAGGAGACTATAAGCAGGTGAGCAACGCCGTTGAAGCCAATTTGATAGATGGAACCAAACAAATTGTATTCAGAACTGCAGAGCCGGGATTTGCAACGCAAGACGCCATGATGCAATTGTTTGATTGGTATCATTCTGATAAAGACACCATCCCATTGATTAAGGTAGCCTTGTTTGTTTACGAATTTTTAAGCATCCATCCTTTTCAGGATGGTAATGGAAGATTAAGTAGATTGCTTGGTAGTTTATTGCTTTTGAAAACAGGTTATTCCTGGATACAATACGTTAGTTTCGAACATGAGATTGAAAGTAGAAAGTCTGAGTACTACAAAGTACTCATGCAAACTCAACAAACGAGGCCTGGCGAAAATGTCACAGCATGGCTCTCTTTCTTCATCAGTTGTTTATCGAACATTCAAGAGCAGTTATTGATTAAGCTGGAAGAAAATAGTCTGCACCAACACATCTCAACTCGAGAAAAAAGAATCTCTTTCTTTATTCAAAATCATGGTGGATGTGGCTCAAGCGAGATCGCCAATAAACTCGATATGGCATTGCCAACGGTAAAAAAATCACTTCAAGAATTGGTTGCCAAAGGCATAATTACCAAAGAGGGCCAAGGAAAAGCTACTGTGTACTTTACACTTTGATCCTATTTCATGGCCACAACGTTATGTCTTTAAAAACAGCGTGATCAATGCTGTTTAACGCTCTTACTCTTCCAAACTCTTATTCATTCTCATTCCCATTTTCTTTCTCATTCTGTTTCGGACCTATTCCGGCTATCCGTTCCAAGTCCTCGGGTGCTGCGCACCCTGCGGGCTTTCCACTGCTATCCGGGGTATTGAAATCCCTACATCCAAACCGACTTGCACAATACTTATCTCCGGAAAAGTGTGAAATTTCACACTTTTAAGGACTTAAAAATGTTGCTTGACTACACTTTTCAAGAGATAAGAATAAAATGACTACTTTTACAGCATGAAAAGAGCGGCTTATCAAAACTTATTGGACTGGAAAAAAAATCCCACCCGACATCCTTTGATCATCCAAGGTGCGCGGCAAGTTGGGAAGACTTTTCTCATGAAGCAATTCGGACAAGAAGAGTTTGAAAATGTCGCTTATTTCAATTTCGAATCTCAACCACTGCTATGCAATTTGTTCGCAAATGAACTCACCCCAAGTAAAATTTTGCAAGGATTGGAACTTTTGTCTAACCAAACCATTGATCCCAAAAACACGCTGATCATTTTTGATGAGATTCAGGCCTGTAAGAACGCCATCACCTCCCTTAAATATTTCGATGAGGATGACACCTCCTATTACATTGTTGCTGCTGGTTCATTGTTGGGTGTGGCGATACATCAGGGAGTGTCCTTTCCGGTGGGCAAGGTGAGTTTTTTGAATTTATACCCCTTCAGTTTTTTGGAGTTTCTATCCGCTACAAGACATCAAAAATGGGTGGAGGTCATCCAAGAACAGCAACATGAAATCATGTCCACCCTGGCGCCACAATTGGAGGCGATGTTGAAGGACTACATGGTCATTGGGGGCATGCCTGCGGTGGTCATGCAATTTGCGGATACCGGACAATACGCCCTATGCCGAAGCATGCAACAAGAAATACTGCAAGCCTACGAAAATGACTTTTCGAAACATGCTTCTATACAAGAGTTGCCCCGCATTCGACAAGTATGGAAATCCATTGTATCACAATTGGCCAAGGAGAATTCCAAGTTCATTTACAGTGCACTCCGCAAAGGCGCGCGCGCCAAGGAGTTTGAGAAGGCGATTGGTTGGTTGCAGGATGCAGGATTGATACAAAAAGCAGTACGAGTAAAGAAACCAGGTTACCCGTTGGACGCCTATGCCGATTGGGAAGACTTTAAGATCTATTTGAACGATGTTGGATTGTTGTGTGCGATGTCCCAGCTCCCCACCGACATCGTATTAAAAGACCACCAATTGTTTACCGAGTTCAAGGGAATTCTGACAGAGCAATATGTATTGCAGCAATTGATCACCATGGGACACAAAGGCTACTATTGGCATCCTGAGAACGCCACTGCCGAGGTCGATTTCCTCATCATGCGCAACCGAGAGATAGTCCCCATCGAAGTAAAAGCCACACAGAACGTACGCTCCAAGAGTCTCTCCATCTACCACCAACAACACCCCGACACCCCGGCCATTCGCCTGTCCCTCCAAGGGTATAAAGAACAAACTTGGATGACCAATATCCCGTTGTATGGTTTTGTTGGAGGGATTGGGTAAATATGACACCATGAATACCAAGATCAAATCCAAAAACCCAAACTACCCTCTCTCCAAAATTCATACTCCCCGAACAAAAAAGTAAGAACATTCCATTACTTTTAATGACATAAAGTCAAATGATTGTATTACTTTTATTCAATCAAAGTCAAATCATAACATGACCAAAAACCGCAAGCACCTGCACCTGAAACAACTCGATCAAAAGTTGTCCGCCTTTGAAATCGCCCGCCAATCAGCGCGTCCAGGGATTGGATGGGTGCGCACCATCAGACAATCGTTGGGAATGTCGCTCGAACAATTGGGCACAAAATTAGGCGTGAGCAAACAAAGCGTGCAGCATCTAGAAAAACGTGAAGCAACGGGATCCATTACCCTGAACGCTTTGCATCAAGCTGCTGAAGCCTTGGACATGGAACTGGTGTACGGATTTGTACCCAAAGGGGGAAGTGTCCTGCAACTCGTTGAAGAAAAGGCCCGAAAGATGGCCACTGACATTGTCATGCGCACTTCGCACAACATGCGCTTGGAAGACCAAGCGGTTTCCTATCAACGCTTGGAGGAGGCGATCACAGAACGAACCAAAGAGATCATGCAAGAACTCCCCAAATCATTATGGGACTAAGACTGCTATACCAACCCGGGCAGACACCCTTGGATGAGGAAGAATGCGAAGGGTTAAAAATCAAAACCATCACCACACAGCGCGAACTCAATGAGTTTGAACAACACAATCTTGAGCATGCCCTGATTTGGCTTAAAAGACAACGACTCACACCAGAAAAAATATTGACAGAGTCGTTCATTTTACAATTGCATTTGAAGATGTACGGAGAAGTCTGGAAATGGGCTGGCAAGTACCGCAATAGCGAGAAGAATCTGGGCATACCCCATCATTTGATCCCGATTGAACTGCGCAAGTTGTTGGACGATTTCCGTTACTGGATGACGCACCACACCTTCACCCCAGACGAAATGGCCCTGCGTTTCAAGCATCGCTTGGTGAGCATCCATTGCTTTTCGAACGGCAATGGCCGGCACAGTCGGTTGATGGCAGACATCATCATAGAGCGCATTTTTGGACTGCCGTCATTCACTTGGGGACATTCGCATTCCCACCTATCCGCGGACAACACCGCCAGAACACAGTATCTGCAGGCCCTAAAACGCGCCGATCAACTTGATTACACCGCGCTGCTGGCCTTTGCGCGGAGTTGAGGAGGGGTGAATAATCAATGAGGGTTGTCAACTTACATAGTCATCGACGATCAGTGTATTGAAAACTTTGAAAGTGGCTAAGCCGCATCCGATGGGCCACAATATGCTATGCACCTCAAGAATGAAAAGCAGATTGGCGTGTTGGGGAGTACTTAAAGAGGGAAAAAGAATACCAAATGATATACACGATTTATCTGATTTTTCAACAATGAAAAATCGTTCAAAAACATAATGTAATTTGCATGCAGTATGAAGGAATTGAAGGTAATAGAACTTTTCGCTGGTGTGGGCGGATTCAGATTAGGTCTTGAAGGGTGGAAAGGAAAATCTGCATCCAGTGGATACACAAAGAAATTAGATTCCAATTTCAAAGTCGTTTGGAGCAATCAATGGGAACCATCAACCAAATCACAACATGCCTCTGATGTTTATGTTTCTAGATGGGGTGCAGAACATCACTCCAATGCTGATATTTCTACAGTGCAAATCAGTGAAATCCCAGATCACGATGTACTTGTCGGCGGTTTCCCTTGTCAAGACTATTCCGTGGCCAATTCTCTAAAGCGAAGTGGCGGACTTGAAGGAAAGAAAGGTGTATTATGGTGGGAAATCATGCGGATTATCAAAGAAAAAGGTAAAAAAGCTCCGAAATATTTGATACTTGAAAATGTAGACAGACTCTTAAAATCACCTGCCAAACAAAGGGGACGCGATTTTGCCATCATGCTTTCATCATTAGCAAATGAGGGATATGTAGTTGAATGGCGAGTAATTAACGCAGCTGATTATGGAATGCCTCAGAAAAGAAAAAGAACTTTCATTTTGGCATATAAATCAAATACGAACTTAGGGAAGATCCTAAAATCGACGGAAGACCACATTTGTAAAAATGGAGT